>WTIF01000113.1 GCA_011522845.1 Deltaproteobacteria bacterium | reverse complement strand
TCAACAGGAGAAAAAAGAGGGTACGAACCAACGGTCTGCTTTGTGCTTGTAGTCGAATCATCCAAATGAAACGGCTGCACAGGGAAGGGTAGCGAGGCGCCAGTAGGCCAGGGCAAGGAAGCTCTGAAAGTTCGTGTTGTTGAGAAAAAAGCCAATGCGCACCTGGGTTATTCTGCTCCTACTGCTCTTTACCCTCAGCGCCTGTTCGCCCTCCAATTGGAGAATCTGCTCGCTGAAGTCCTACAAGCAGGCGTTGCTGCTCAATCGCCTTAACTGCTACTGAAGCTTCCTATGATCGTTAGCCATCTGGAGTGTCTTCCGGTTGGCTGGGTCGGGAATGGGACGCTTTTTCCGATTCATTTTTCTCCTCCCGTGTCGCTTCTTCCTCTTCCTCGGTTTCTTCTCTCTGCCAGTAACCACTCCCTGTCAGACCGGCAATGTCCTGTCGTAAGTTGGTTTCCAACACCAGCAATTCATGAATGAACTGCCCGGAAGCGCCAAGATCAACTGTCTGGCTGACGTATTCCGAAGAGCGCTGAATGTCTTCCTGGTACTCGTTTCGTAGCAATTGAACCAGGTCCAGTTCTGGATTCTTTTCCGCCAGTTGTAGAAGCCGAATTGCGCTGTGCAGCTCATCTTGGACCCGTCGGAAGGTCTTCTCGATCTTTTCTAGTTCGCCAACTGTGAACGGAGGATCCAGGCGCTTGTTCTGGCGATCCAGGGCATAGTCGAACAGTCCGAGTCGCACATTGTATTGACGAACCGACTGCACCAGGGTCTTGTAGAAGCGGCGTAGCTCTGCAGTGTCTCCGGTTTCGACTCGGTTGCGTCGAGGACGCAGTCGCTTCCAGAAGGACCGTCGATCTCGCTGTCGGCGCAATGAACCCAGCTCATTGGCCAGTTCTCGGCACAATTTCCATTCCTTGAGGCGACGGCGGTACCAGATCCAGAAGAGACCAGGCAGTAGTAGCCAACAGGTCAGTAGGCAAGGCCAGAAGATCCAGAAGCGGCGGCGATAGTAACGCTGCAAAGCCTGTTGGTAGGCTTGTTGCAGCACATCCAAGTGCTTGTCTTCCAAGGAATTGACTGTGCGTTCGGCAATCGGACGAAGAGAATCTGGCCGTCGCAAGGGAGCTTCATTCATGAAAGGCTTTTCACGGGAAAGAGGGAGAACAGAACGCAAGATCAAGGGAATACCGGAGCCAACGACAAAACGCAAAATCCTTCCCGGCTTCCAGAACCCTTGCCATTGTCCTACCGAATTGTGTTAGAGTGTCAAAATTATTGAGTCAGTGTGCATCATGAGCAGCAACCGCCAAAACGTTTGCTCCTGTCGAGACAACTTCTCCGCACTCCGTAAAGAGAGGACATGAGCCAGCCTGCGCCGATCAAACCACTGAAAGTTTTACTGCCGGCAGACCTCCAGAAGCGACTGCAGGACTCTGTGAAGCGCCGTCTTGGGCGCTACAAGCTGGAGCCCCAGTTTGACCTCTATCCTCCTCGCAAAAGTGCCCCCAACGATGGCTCGATCAAGGTCGCCTTGCCCCATCGATTATCTGGGGGACTGCGCAAGATCAATACGCTGAGCAAGCTCCTCGAACTCTACCTCGTGCGTGGTCCGAGCCTCTGGCACCGCGTGAGGTTCACTGACGAAAAATCAGACGATCCACGACGAGAACGCTACCAGCAGCTGCAACACGACATTGGCCAACGCGAAAAGTCCAAGGAGTTCCTGCGTGTCGTCCATCAGAAGCTAGTGCTGGAAGAGAAAGAATCCTACCTGAAGGAGGAGCAGGAAATTGTCAAGGAGCTGCAGGGAATGCTGGAGCGAATGCAGCTGGAAGGCGCCTATTGGGCGGGGCTGGACCGGATCTTCAACGACACCGTGGCGGAAGTGACTGGGATCACAACCCTGGAAGGCCTGATGAAGGGCCTGATGCACATCCTCATCGTGGATGACCTGGGTGACCGTACACTGAATGGTCTGACAGGCCGAGGGCACAAGCGCAAGCTACTGACCGCTCTGACCCTGCGGGAGCTGACCCTGCAACACCGGGCCTACATCAAGGAACACCCGAAGCGGGGTAATTTGAGCCTCAGTGAGTTCCTGCACGACAGCGAACAATTTCATCAGTACGATCTGATTCTGCTCAATCAGTGGGATGTCAATCAACAGAAGTTCATGGTGCGACTTGGTGTTCGCAAGAAAGCGATCCTGAGCAAGAAGGAAGAGGCGATGATGAAGCGTCAGGATTCGCTGGAAGACAACATCGCCAAACTTCAGAAAGAGCGTGAAGATCTGAAGAATCGGCTACGTACCACGGTCGAACAACTCAAGGAGATCGAGGAACAGGATCCAGATTCAATCAGCAGCGGCGCAGAGAAGAAATACCAACGACTGCGAACCGTGAGAAGTCGACTGGTCGAGGATCTCAAGCGCAAGACGCTGAAAATTCGTGAACTGGAGCGCCCCATCAACGCTGACAGCGAGCTCACCTTCAAGGATCATGACCTCTTCGAGGTGATCATCGAGCGCCAAGGCTTCCAGCAGTGGATGAAGTCCCAGGTTGACGACATCGGTAGCATCTTTGGCAGCTCCGGGCAGAAGAAAGAAGGGGTTCTCGACCAGATGCTCAACCTTGGAGAGATCGTCCGTCAGCTGCGCAAGGAGAGTCTGCAGCTACAGACCCTGCAACGCACTGTTACCCAGCTGCAGGAACAGCTGACCACTTATGCTACGGAGCATGGGATCACTACAGGAAAGAAAACGATTGAGGACGTGATGGACGATCATCTGCTCGACAAGCTGGAGTACATCTTCCTTGGTGGTCAACTGGCTCAGGAGCTTGCTCAACAAGCGACCCCGCCAGCAGAAGTTCCCGAAACCACACCTGACTCTGATTCTACAGCGGTTCCTGGTTAAGTTACTGGTGATTGAGGCCATCACCACTGCTTGCTAAACCTAGTAACTCAGCTGGATCGCTCCCAAAAATCTCCCCTCGTCGCTAGCTCATGTAGGAAATACTCCTCTCCTTTTTGTTCCTGCTTGTTCCCTGCCCATAACTCGTGCTAAGTTTGCTGTTTTCTTTCACCCACTCGTCCTAATGCCCTAGCCAGTCGGAGTCATATGTCTCAGTCTTTCCGGATCGAAAAGGATTCGATGGGGGAAGTACAAGTTCCTCAAGACGCCTACTACGCCGCCCAAACTCAACGGGCTGTTGATAATTTCCCTGTCAGCGGACTGCGTCTCAGTCGACCACTGATTGCCGCCCTGGGCTACATCAAGCAGGCTGCAGCGAGGGTCAATGGTGAATTGGGACATTTGCCTGCAGAAATCGCTGAAGCTATTCAAAACACGGCTGGTGAGGTGATTGCCGGCAATCTGGATGCCCACTTCCCAATTGATATCTACCAGACCGGCTCAGGAACCTCGAGTAACATGAATGCCAACGAGGTGATCACCAACCGAGCGATGGAGCAGGCTACTGGCAAATTACCTCGTGCAATTCATCCAAACAACGATGTCAACTTTGGCCAAAGCTCCAATGATGTGTTCCCCACGGCCATCCGGATTGCAGCCACTCTACAGGTGCGTCAGCAGTTGATCCCTGCGCTGCAACATCTGCACGACACCTTTCTGGCCAAAGGAGACGAATACGCCCATGTGGTCAAGACCGGCCGAACTCACCTGATGGATGCCATGCCCCTGACCTTTGCCCAGGAGTTCAGTGGCTACGCCCGCCAGATCGAGCTTGCCATCGCCCGAGTGGAAGCGGCCTTGGAACGCTTGTGTGAACTGCCCCAAGGAGGAACTGCCGTAGGCACAGGCATCAACACCGATCCAGCCTTCCCACCGAAATTTGCCGCTGCAGTCTCGGAGTTGACTGGGGTCACCTTCTGTGAAGCAAAGAATCACTTTGAGGCTCAAGCCACTGTGGACGCTCCCGTGGAGCTGAGCGGACAGTTGAAGACCATCGCCGTTAGCTTGATGAAGGTCTGTAATGATCTGCGCTGGATGAATTCCGGCCCCAACGGAGGCATCGGCGAAATTCAGTTGGCGGCCCTTCAGCCGGGCTCTTCCATCATGCCGGGCAAGGTCAACCCAGTCATTGAAGAATCCACTGCGATGGTTTGCGCCCAGGTCATTGGTTATGATGCCTCGATCAGTATTGGTGGGCTCTCTGGCAACTTTGAACTGAACGTCATGCTACCGATGGTTGCCCACAGCCTGCTGGAATCGATCCGCTTGCTGGCAAATGCTTCACGGAACCTGGCAGATCGCTCTGTTTCTCGAATTGTTGTTCGGGAAGCTCACATCGCTGCTTCGGTTGGCAAGAATCCGATTCTGGTCACGGTGCTCAATCCCCTGATTGGCTATGATCTGGCAGCCAAGATCGCCAAGACCGCTTTTGCTGAAAATCGATCTCTCAAGGAAGTTGCCCTGGAACTGGCGGGCGACAAGCTAACCGAGGCTGAATTGGATCAGGCCCTCGATCCTGTCAAGATGACCAAAACCGGCTTTGTCGAGTAATGAACCATGTCTTTCTGGCCTGCTGACTCTAATTTGACTGCTCTCGTTTCTTCAGGAGAACCCATGCAAACCACAAATAATTTAAATGTTAATCAAATCACCCCGTTGACACCTCCCGATGAGATCAAAGAAGAGCTGCCGCTCAGTGAGCAGGCCTGCCAGACGGTAGTGCAGGCGCGTCAAACTGTGCGCAATATTTTAGATCGGAAAGATCGTCGGCTTTTTGCTGTAGTGGGGCCCTGCTCGATCCACGATACGGAAGCCGCAATGGAGTATGCCCAGCGGCTTAAATCCTTGCACGAAGAACTCAAAGATCGAATCTACCTGATCATGCGCGTGTACTTTGAAAAGCCTCGAACTACCGTGGGCTGGAAGGGCCTGATCAATGATCCTGATCTCAATGGAACCCACCAGGTGGAAAAGGGGCTACGTCTGGCGCGAAAGATTCTACTCGACATCAACGAACTCGGGCTTCCAGCTGCCACAGAAACACTGGATCCAATCACGCCTCAGTACATTGCTGACCTGCTCGCCTGGAGCGCCATTGGGGCCCGCACCACCGAGTCACAAACCCACCGGGAAATGACCAGCGGACTCTCTATGCCTGTTGGCTTCAAGAATGGAACGGACGGCAGCTTGGATATCGCTGTAAATGCGATCCAGTCAGCAGCACATCCCCATCATTTCCTGGGCATCAACCATGAAGGTCGAGCTTCTGTTGTCAATACTAATGGCAACCCATATTGCCACATTGTCCTGCGTGGTGGAAAGCATGGTCCTAACTTCGATGCCTTGTCGATTGAAGATACAGAAGACCAACTCCGCAAAGAGGGAGTGAAACCAACCATCATGGTAGACTGCAGCCACGGGAATTCCAACAAGCGACCAGAGAAGCAGGAGATCGTCCTGCGTGACATCGTGCGACAAGTTGTTGATGGCAACCAGTCGATCGTTGGGACCATGATCGAGAGTCACCTACACCTGGGGAATCAGCCGATCAGTGACGAGATGCAGTACGGTGTTTCCATCACGGACAAGTGTCTGGATTGGGAAAATACAGAGCGCATCTTGCGAGAAGCCTACGAACAGCTGGGTAGTCTGCAGTCCTCGACGGAAGGCTGATATCTGTAGGAAGTTCTTGACATTTTTTTAGTAAATGCCGATTATTTTTGATTTTCATTTTTCCTGGAGAACACCATGGCCAAGAACGCCAACCGCGTGTTTGTGAAGATGAAGAGTCCGGAGAGCGGCTACATGTACTACACCTCTAAGAACCGGGTCACGACCCCAGGACGCTTGGAGTTGCGCAAGTACGATCCGATTGTCCGCAAGCATGTGCTCTTCAAGGAAACCAAGTAACCGACCCTGTCGCGAGACAGTGCTGATTAGGAGAACCCCCATGGCTCGTCGCTGTGACATCACCGGCAAGCGACCACTGACTGGCAACCGTGTTTCGCATGCCAACAACAAGACCAAGCACCGCCAGTTGCCCAACCTGCAGACCCGACGTTTCTTTGTTCCAGAGCTCGGTCGTGAGGTTAAGCTGAAAGTTTCGACCCGTGCGATCCGTACCATCGACAAGAAAGGTTTGACGGCCTTCCTCAAGGACAACGGTCTTACCCTCCGCGACGTCAGTTGAAAAACGGGGGTTCGTGTTCAGTTTTTCTGATGTGGACCCACGGTAGCAAACGCTTTTCCCAGAATACCGGAAACTGTCCTTCCCAAACCTGTCCTTGTTCCTTCCGCCTGCAGGAGTAGACCATGCCGGACTGGATGCGCAGTTCCGGGACTCGAGTCCTGCTGATTGCCAGCTTGGCCCTTGCGGTCCTGTTTGGATTTCAGTTCTATCAGAACCAGAGACGACTTGAGGCCCAGAAGCAAATTGAATTGCTGGATGTGCGTGTGGCTTTTGGCCAAGACGAACGGCGTGTGAGTACTGGTGTCTTTGGGACTGTGCTCAACAACAGTGAGCAGGTGATCAAGATGCTGGAGATCACCATCGACTATCTCAGCAAAGAAGACGAGGTGATCAAGAGCGCTCGTTTCTTCCCGGTCTACCACCTGTCCTTTCAAAATCCCGGCACCTTGGAACCCCAGCAGTCACGTGAATTTGGCTTTGACCTCGAACCCCAAGCTCCCCCTGACTGGTCTGGAGAAGTCCGGACCCGGGTGAGTCAGGTTCAATTCCGCTAAGTTGCCAGTCATGCATCTTCAACTCGAAAACCTGCACAAGAGCTATCTTGACGGTGAAGGCCGTACCCTGCACATTTTACGGGGAGTGGACCTGCGATTGGAGCAACCCGGCCAGACAGCTGCCATCGTTGGTGCTTCTGGAACGGGCAAGAGTACCTTGCTGCACTTGATTGGCCTACTTGACCAACCCGACCAGGGAAGAGTTTTGCTGGATGACAAGGACCTGAGTCTGCTTTCCCGGGATGCCCAGGCTCGCTACCGTAACACTCAGCTGGGCTTCATTTTTCAGTTTCATCAGCTCCTGCAGGATTTCAGTGCGCTGGAGAACGTGATGATGCCCGCATTGGTTCAGGGACAGAGCCACAGTCAGAGTCGCAAGCGTGCGAGTGAACTGCTGGAGCAGGTCGGACTGGGGGAGCGCTTGTTGCATAAGCCTTCTCAACTCTCTGGCGGCGAACAGCAACGGGTTGCCATCGCTCGGGCCCTCACCAATCGCCCGCGTCTCCTGCTGGCGGACGAGCCTACGGGCAACCTGGATCAGGAAAATGAGTCGCAGGTATTGGATACCTTATTGCGCTGCTGCGCCGATGGGCAAACCACCATGCTGATGATCACCCACAATCCGCAACTGGCCACTACACTGCAGCAGTGCTATCGTCTGCAGGATGGTCGTTTGCAATTGGATTCCAGTCCTTGAACCGCTTGTCAATACTCACATTCTAATGCCCACCGTTTGTGCTTCTGGCCGTTTTCGTCGCAGCCTTTGGCTGTTGCTGGCCCTCTTGCTGCTGGGGTTCCCCGGCCTGCTCCTCGGGCAGGAAGCCCGAATCCTGGAAATCGAGATCCAGGGAACCTCAGAACTCGAAGAAGCCCAACTGCTCTTCTCCCTCGAGAGTCAGGTTAACTTTCCGCTTGATCGCCAACGTATTCGTCAAGACATCCGCCAGATCTTTGAGACCGGGCTCTTCCGCGATGTACGCGCTGAAGTCGAACCACTCGGTGACGGCTACCGACTGCGTTATGTTGTCGAGGAGCGTCCTCGTCTGCTCTCGGTTCGACTGGAAGGGATCAACCTACTGGACCTGGACGAAATTCGAGAGAAGCTCCTGCTCAGGGCCAACGACATCTACGATCCTTTCAAAGCCGAACAGGATCAGACAATGATTCTCGACAAGTATCGAGAAGATGGCTACACCACCGCCCGTGTGCTGCCCCGTTTGGAGAAGGAATCCGAGCAGGAATATCGACTGACCTATGTGGCCCAGGAACAACCAAAGGTCTTCCTGACGGATGTAGACATCAGCGGGACCAATGTGTTCGCGGAGGTTGACCTCAAACGTCTCATGCTCAGCGCAGAGGTGGACTGTTTCAACTGGATCAACAGCTCCGGTATTTTTCAGGAGGAGCGGGTGAATCAGGACCTGGTCCTGTTGACTCAGAAATACCTGCAGCAAGGCTACATCAAGGTCTTCATCGACAAACCCGATGTGACGCTCTATCACAACCCAGAATACAGCCGTGTCGAACTATCCCTGAACGTCACTGAAGGAGACCAGTACTTCACAGGATCGGTCAATGTCAGTGGTGACTTACTGGAACCAGAGGCAGAACTGCTGGAGCAACTGGAGCTCAAAACTGGTGGAGTCTACAATCCCTTCTTGCAGAACCGGGATCGAGCCGTACTGGATGAGTTGTACCAGGAGCGTGGCTATGCCTTTGTACGAGTGATTCCACAGACTCGGATCAACGAAGACAACAAGACTGTGGACGTGAATTACCGCATCCTGCAAGGTGAGAAGGCTTACATCGGTCGTATCTCTGTTGCAGGAAATACCGAGACCCGCGACCACGTAATCCGTCGTGAGTTTGAAGTCAACGAATCACAACTCTTTGATGGCAAGCGACTCCGACTGAGCCAGGAAAATCTTGGGAGACTGGGCTTCTTCGAACCAGGCCTACAGCTTGAACGACGAAGACGTCCTGAAGAGGATAATGTTCTGGATCTGATGGCACGACTCAAGGAAACTCAAACTGGCACTTTCCAGGCCCAGATCGGCTATAGCGATGTGACCGGATTCAGTGGTGGACTTTCTCTCACCAAAGGGAATCTATTTGGTAACGGACAGACGCTGCGATTGAGTGCGCAATTCAGTGAACAGGACGTCACCAACGAGTACAGCGTTACTTTTATTGATCCTAGGATCTTTAGTACGCGACTTTCCAATTCAATCCAGTTCTCACATCGACGTCTCGCAGACAGCACCGGTCTGGAGAGGGGCAGCCTGCGTGAAAACACCTACGGTACCAGCGTAGGGATGCCTGTCTATTGGCGTGACCTGCGGCTCTCTGTGAGTTGGAATGCAGTAGATCGGCTCTACGACAATGAAGGCTACAATGTCTTCAAACGCTCTATTGCGCCAACACTGACCTACAATACGGTCAATCACCCAATTTTTCCGACAGAAGGCATCAAGACCAGTCTGACGCTTGTACAGACTGGCACACCTTTCGGGGGTAACGTCCAGTTGCGTGAATTCATCACCAACTACCAGCAATTCTGGGCGCTCAATGAAGCACAAACTCTGATTGCAATGGTCAAGGGACGGCTTGGTTGGTTACAGCAGATGGGCAACTCCGTGATCCCTCCAGAGGATCGCTACCGCTTGGGAGGCCTAAACAGTGTGCGTGGCCACAACTACTACGCTATAGCAGGGCCTTATGGTGGTACGGAGAGAATCATCAACCAGCAGCTGACCAGCTACATCGATGAGTTTGGTCTAACGCAGACGCGGTTGAGCGACAAGCGCACGGCAGGGCTGAGTTTTGATGAGTTGGGGAAGCTGAAAAGCGGTGGGATCAGCGAGCGACTGTTCAACCTGGAGTTGCTCTTTCCACTCAGCCGTGACGAACGGAGCTTTATTCGCGGCGTGGTCTTTTTTGATGCAGGCAACATCAACGCTGAGCCAGAGCAATATGCGCTGCTGGGAGAAACGGAACCCGATTTCTTCGATCTGCGTCGCAGTGCCGGAGGAGGTGTACGGCTAATCACCCCACTGGGAGTATTGCGTTTTGAGTATGGCGTTAAGCTCGATCAACGACGTGGAGAAAGCCCTGACCGCTTCGACTTCAGCATCAGCGGCCTATTCTAAGCAACCTTCCCATTACTCACTCACAAGCGCCCCACCCGCCTTCGCACGTTCAGTTGTGGCTTGGCGGATCACTCAAGCTCCGCTTGACGACTTCCTCAAAGCCTGAAGACCTCAGTCGCTCCAAGTCCTGGGGCAAGATGTAGAAGTAGTCATTGACCTGAAAACCAGTTGTGGTGATCAATGATTGCTGTACCGGCACCTCGAAGCGATCAAAACTGTTGGCTATCTTATAGAAAATCAACGGCGCATCTTCCAAGGTCAGTTTGACCCGCAGATAGGACCGGGCCATCCGCACAAAATGTCCATCAACCTCCTGCACGACATAGCCTTTTTCATCATCCTCCAGAAACTCCAACTGCAATCGTGGGTTGTGCAAGAAGTGTTGTTGATCCAGGTCTAACTGGGGTGGGGAATCGTAGAGAATCGAATGCTCCAACTCCCTTGGAAAGATCATTGCCGAAGAGCGAACCGTGATCTGGAGATAGTAACAATAGGCACTGCGACCATCAGCAAAGGCAATCCGGTTCATCTTGGCACCTTCAATATTGATCTGCCGACGACTGAGTGCATATGCAATCCGACTATGAATCTGGGGGGCTTCTCGAACGAAAACCAGCAACCCGACAGGACGTCCCCTTGGATTGGTCAACACACTCACCGTCGCCTCTGCAGCCCAATTTTCGAAGCGCATCATCTGTTGGGCGAGGATTGCTGAACTGGAACTCAGGAGAAAGCGGTTGGGGAAGGCTGCGAAAAACCACTCCAACTGACGCCGATAGGGATTGATCAGGGCGTTGATTGTTTCCGGACTGAGATATTGTCGGATAGTACGAATCAGCTTTTCAGTGGTCTGGCTCAATCCCTTCTCATCTAGTGAGCCCATTTTGAGCAAACGCCAATGCTGCTCCAGTTCCTCATGGCCTTTCTGCAGCCGCTCGTACTCCTGGGGCTGAATTTGGGCCACTGGTGCATAGAGCGCATCTTCAATCGAATTCTGTAGACCCTGCTGAATCAGTAGGTTGATACGTGTATCAAACTCCAGATCTTGCTTCTTCCGATCCAGATAACTGTTGATGGCATCCATTGCATCATTCAGTTGACCACTGGAACGCATCTCCGCGTAAACCCGGTAGGTCTCCTCAAAAAAAGTTCGCAGCGTACGGGTATCTTTCGCTGTGACATCACTGACAGAGCGATAATCAGAAATATTCACCAAGAACAGCAGGATCACATTGACCAAATCCCGGTTGGCAATTTCAAAGAACTGTTGGATAGCCTGGTCAAAGTACGCTGAGGTTTTGCTGAGTTGGACCACGGTCATGTGGTGGGCAATCATCAAGGAGACACTACCAAAGAGTTCTGGATCCGTGTAACCCAATCTCTCAAGAGCTCGGACAGCGATTGAGGTACCTGAGATCTGGTGCCGTGTTCTTGGATCGATCTTTCCTACGTCATGAAACAGTACAGCCCACTTGAGTGCAAGGACGTGCTTGGGTTGGAGGTACTGGTACAACTCAGGATACTGCTTTTGTAGAATCTGTAGTTCTTCTTCAGCAGCCTGCACTGCGTTGAGTGAGTGAATGCTGACCGGATACTGGTGATAGGACAAATTCCGCAGCAGGAAGTGCATCTGGTTGCACTCAGGGATGAACCGTCCAAGCAGGGTATCGGGTAGGTACCTCTGAGCTGTTGTTCCACCAAAGAACGCAGGATCGTTGAGCCCAATCGGGTCGGCGATTTCCAGCATAATGCGCAACGCCTGATCGACATAGGGCGTCATCATCAATTCGCTGAACTTCTCTGAAAGTTCAGGAGTTCGGCTCTGGACCACTTCAACCGTCAGCGACTGAAGCAGATCGGCCATCTCGTCCTTCAACTCAAATGAGAGATCATAGCCCACCTTGCCAATGTAGATGAACAGATCCAGCAGCTTGAGCGGGTCACTGAAAATTAGACTCAGGGGTACTTGCGGCATCCCTTCAAGCGCATTGATCTCAATGATGCGACGCTGGCGCAGATATACCGTAACTTGGAAAGTCTGGAAGGTTCGTACAACGTGCCGCTCCAGAATATTCCGCAGCAATGCTCGGGAGAGTTGCTGAATCGTATCCTGCATCTGCAAACGATAGCGATCAAAATCATCAACGTCCTGAAACCGTGGCTTCTTGAGCAGATATAGACGCTCCATGTTGTCGTTGATCACATTTGGCAGCAGGTCTTCTCCTCGGCAACCACTGTGGCGCGCTTCCTCATCAAAGTAGTGATCTCGGGCTGCTCCAGTGAAGTTCCGCAGATCGTAGGTGAACTCCAGCGCCTGACACAGCTTGAATGCTTGCCTTGGGGAGAGTAGGCGCTGCTTGATCAACAGCGCAATCATCTCTGCTGTGTATGACGGGAAGACACCAAAAGTTGCGGCTGCAATCCACAGAGGGATCTGAAGACTGCGTAGGCCACCCAGATCATACTTGAGGTCTGCCTGGTTGAGCTGTGGGCGTTCCGTCTGCAGGTAGGTGTTGATTTTCTCTAGCACATAGGGTTCGTAGGGCAGAATCTCAAAGAAGTGTTGCTTCAGTCGTTCCGCCAGACGTTGGCTGCCTACCAGTACGCGACTCTCTAGAATGGAGGGAATGGTTTGCAGCATGCTGCCCTGCTGGAAGCGTGTCAGGTCTTCGTCAATCTCAAAGTATTGGTGAGCTGTCGTCACCTGCGCCGCGTTGAGCAGTGTCTCGATGCGGATTACCAGCTGGCGGACTACCTCGGCCTGTCCTGGAGCCAACTGTTCCGTATCCAGGCAATAACCCAGATCTCGATCCGAAGCCAGGCTCAACTCACCACGCCCGTAGCCACCACGCGCAAGAATGACCAGATGGGCTTCCACAAACTCACGATCAACCGGACAATCCCTTGCGGTCTCCAGTAGTTCTTCCAGTTGGCCAACACGCTCAGCGTGCTCTTCGATGTCGTTTTGCAGGTCGCCACAAATCTTCTGGTAATAGCGACGCATCTCACGCTCTTCTCGTTCTCCTCCTTGGCTGGGAATATTTTCCAACTCTTGCTCCACACGTCCCAACTTCTCCTGCTTTTCAGGCAGAATACGCTGCTTGTAGTGAAGCTCTGTCTCCATTTGCTCGACATGAAGCCGACGCAACAAGGGCAGATCATTCAGCGCGAAATCAAAGGCTGCCTGAATGATGCTGTCCATCAGCAGGGTGTTGCGCGCCAGAATTTCAAAGGAATTTTCTGTCTGGAGATTGAGTTGAACAATTCGTTCATTCTCTAACTGGAAGAAATCTTGAATGACGATCCCGCACCCTTTTTCACGCTGGACCAGGTGCACCAGCAGAGAGCTCCCTTCAGGATCTATCGGCAATTCCGCTAATTGCTGCTGTAATCGAGGAAAGTAATCAGCTTCTGTAAATTGCCGCTGCTGCAGGCGAAACGGCTCCAGAAAGGGGTAGTGTTCTGCAGAGTTCAGAAGAGCTTGCTTCATGCAAAAATCCTTTGCAAAAAATCGAGAGCAGACGAAACTAGATGGTTGTCAGAAAAAAAATTGAAGTTTCCGTTTTAATCGGGGACGTTTTACGTTTTGTTTCTTCTGCTATTTATTTGAATTTCTGAAATGTCGCACTCGACCGGCTCCAACGCCTGTTGATTTGATTCTCGCGTTTGGTCTTCCGGCTAATTCCCATTTTTTGGTAGCGGTTTCCCAATGGAATATGAATCTTCCCTCGGCCAATCCAATCAAGACTTCTCGCTTGATCTACGGAATTTTCCCTTCAGTCGAATGCAGCATGACATGTACGTCATTCTTGACGTAGTACGCAAGCACCACGGTGCCTCCTTCTTTGAAAAGATGTGGGCCTCTTTGTTCGGAAAGAAAGATACACCCCACAACCCCCGGCTGATGTGCCAGTCTCTGGTGGATGCATGCGATACCAAGACCACCCAAGAATTGTCTGCACAACTCAGTGAAGATCCTGCACTTTGTCAAGTGCGCAGTAATTTAGTAAAGCACTTATTAGATCAAAAACGTCTCTACGAAACACCTGTCTACCGAGAAATGCTTTTCCAAGCATGTCTATCGATTTACATTGGGGGAGCTAACCCTCGTAACATGCAAACTGTTGGGCAGGTGTATATCAATTATTTGCGGCATATTGCCGACACCATGAAGAAAAGCTTACTGAGTGTTCGATCCTCTGCTCTTCAAAACATTAACGTGAGCAAGATTAGCATGGACGATCTGAACAAGGGGCTGGAGGAAATGGAGCCTGAAGACGCGATGGCCCTGCATGAATTGAACTTTGCGCTCCATACACTGGAGCGTAACAAGGAACTAATGGCTCAGATGCTGACTTCCATTACAATCCCAGTCGACCTCTCAGAGCTTAACAAACTCAGTCCGTCCCAAAACATTCACAGTGGATTCATAGGTGAAGGTGGTAGTGGTGCAGGGGCTGAGAAAGAAACAGTTGTGATTCGCAAAGTCACTGCGGTTGCAGACGTGATGCGCTTTATTCCACCCTTACACAGCCTTGCACTCAATATTGCCAAACGTTTACAGACTATTGAGTCTGCGATTCCCCAGCACTATCTGCTAGAGGCACGGGTGCGCACAGAGGCTTTCCGTACTCTATTGCTCCGAGTGGAGTTGAAGCATCCCCATGTTCGAGCCCACATGCTACCGGCCTACAAGAAAATGCTCGATGCCTATTACAAAGCCTACAAACGAGCTTCCAAAACTACTCCTGATATGAAGGAGTTCCCTATTTTCTCAGAGTTTGCACAGGCCGCCTACCTCTCGCATCTCCATCGCAAGTCTCTTGGCTTGGAACCTCCTCAGGTCGGACAGATCCTGAAAGACGCAAAAGAGGCCGTCGACTTGGCTGTGACGCTGGAGGCCAACCCGAATCAACGCAAGATGCAGGCGCGCATCACCGAGCAACTGCCCAACTACGGGGTGATCCTCTAAGAATTATGAGGCATACCCTTTGCTGAATTTATAATACTCGTCGTGTCAGGATGACCGCATCCTTCGTCATGGACGAGCAGAATGGAATCTGCTGCCCTGACTTTTTAAATTCCGGTTGATCACCGGGAAAGTACGTCATGAAGCAGAAGTTTCTCCTGCCCCTCGCTCTTGCCATGTTGTTTTCAACAGCGGCTGTCTGGGCACACAAGATCCCCATTGATCGTAGCGAGAAAATCGCTGGGCGCCAGATACAGAGCATCATTCAGCAATTTACTAATGAACGTGGTCTGTTGCTGGAACCCAACACCGCTACGCACAAACGACATCTTCCCAGGTCCATCAAGCCTGAACCACCACTGGGACGGGTCACACCACCGCTGATTTTCTTCAACGGACTACCCCGCATCTTCAGCGAGACCGACTGATCATTTCAGGGAGCTACCTGAACTACAACCACGTAGGGAGGCTCCCGCACCAGCGTCTCATCCGGTGGGGAAAGTTCGAGCAGAGGTGCGGCTTTCAACACCAATGCGTCAAATTCCGGAACTTGGCTGGTTTCCAGAATCTCCTGACCAATCACTTTGCCTTCCACATCGATCTGCAGGCGAACCCGCAGTGGCAGCGGTTTGGGTAAGTCGCTGTTTTCCTGCCGGAAGAACATCAACTGATTACGCATGGCCTGCCAAATCTGTCGGTTGTAACTCCGCTCGGCGATCTTGCGGCGAAACTGCTCCAATTGGTTTTGATTACCACTGGACCCAACGCTTTTAGTTGTTGAGTTTTTGGCGCTATCATTCCTGACAAAAAGTGGTCTGGATGGCTGCACTCTCGCAGTAATTTTAGGGAGTTGCTCCTCCTTCTTGGCAGTCTTAGGAGTTGTCTTTTTCTTGGTAGGTGGCTTAGCTTTGACGGGAGTAGTTACCGTTTTTGTTTTTGCTGAGTTGGCTAACGGGCGGTCATCCGCACGAGCTACTAGTTTTTCCTCCAACGTTCCTGATTGATTTGTAGGACTTGCTACCTTAGTGGACTTTTTTTGCGCAGAAGTCTTCTGGCGTTGAATCGCTGGCTTTCTCTTGGGGTTGGAACGAGTAACTGCAGAAGTTATGGTGTTTCGCTGTGGAGCAATTCCTTTCCACTCAGGAACAGGTGGCAGTGCTGCAGCCCACAGTTCCCTCGCATTTGGCTCCACAAAAGCGAGTAGAGCCCTCAGAGCCTCTGTTCGGACAGCGCCAGCACAAGGCTCCGGACAAAATACGACATACTGGACTAGCGCATCAGCAGAATTACGTGATATTTCTAACCGTGTTTCCTCAGCCTGTGGCTGCATGCGGAAACCGAAGCTGGCTTCTGTCTTCATCGGAGCACTTGTCAAAACAGGAGTCTCTGCTGCGATCCAGAGGTAATAGCGGCTCTGCAGCAGACGCTGTAGTTCTAACAGCCAAGTCTGTTCCTGCAAACTGGGGACAGAGTGATTGCTATGCAACGTCAACAGGGCGCTAGGGCGATCCGTCTGTGCGTTTGTAAACCCTGCAAGAAGTCCAAGGCATCCAGTTAGAAACCAACGTTTCCAAGACATGTGAGTTTGCTCAATGCGTTGAGAAGGGAACTGATTTTTTGAAACCAGAGATGGTGGCGAGTCAGCAGAATTTGATCAATTTGGAACAATCTACACCTACGGCGCTTGTGCCGCAAGTAGCTCTTTGCGTTGCAAAATCCGCCGAACCTGACGCTGTTTGTCATCATCAAAACGATATGGCCACAACAGCAAGGCTGCCAGTACGAGAAACACCCCAACTCCTGGACCAAATAGCCAAGCCAGTGCTTCTGACACTTCTGCCGATTGTACGGTGTTGGGCACAAACCCAATGACTTCCAACAACAGACCAGCACCTGCAACAGCGAGGGCACGTGCAGTTTTGGCACCTAGTCGCCACACTCCAAAGTAGACTCCTGATCGTTGTACACCACTACGGACTTGGTCATAGTCAATCACATCTGTCAGCAAGGAATCTAGCAACACCACCGATCCTACACAGCTACCCAATAGTACACCTCCCACCAACAATGGTATCCAGAGGTTACCCGGTGGAAAGAAAGGATAGGTCACGCAGCTGAAAAAGCCCAGTAGTGAGACTCCTAGTAGGAGGGGTCGCAGTTTTCCCAGCTTTCTGGAAAGTAGCACCCAACCTACCAAAGAGAGGGTTAGTACCACCATAAAGACTACTAGAATGAGCTGCACTTCCTGCTCTTCCAACAACAGCCGATAGCGGTAATAGTAAAGTGCCAAGGCTCCATTGATGGCCACCCCAAAGGTAGCCACGATATAGGCTAACAATAACGGTCGGAAAGTTGGGTTGCGCCATACCTGAATCAGACTCTGCTTCAATTCAACGTGAGTGGCTACACGATGCATCGGCTGCCTGGCTGTAGCCGCCCAGGCACAACCTGCAGTACCACACACAATCACAGCGAGCCAAATGCTCATATCATTCATGGCGAGCTGTTGGTCAATTGGCTGTAAACCCTCACCACTTGCAAAAAATCCTGGCAATCCAGCGCCAAGGATTGCCCCAATGTTTCCACAAGCAAAACGAATGGCAAACAGAGTGGAGCGTTCATTCGGCTCGACAGTCATCTCTGCTGCCATTGCCATGTGAGGCACCGACAGAATCGTCATCGCCGTGTTGAGAAAGAGAAATCCCGCCAGCAGATAAGCGAACTTTGCGACCGTAGTTTCGAGAAATGGTGGGGAAAAGAGAAAATAGACACTGATGGCGAGAAGCAAGCCTCCCAGCAGTAGAAAAGGACGTCTGCCTCCCAAACGACTATACCAACGGTCAGAGAGGTAGCCCATCAGAGGATCGGTCACCGCATCCCAACAAAGGCCCAGCGCAACCGCCAATCCAGCCCAACCTGGAGCTAACCCAACCGCATCTGTATAGAAGATCAGCAAGTAGAGGCGTAGTAGCGTCTCAACGGCATTGATGCCGGTCTCTGCAACGGAATAGCCGATTCGAGTAGTGGTTGGAATTGTCGCTCCAGGCAACACTATCTCCGGGCATGTTGCGCAAAAAGTTCCTTGGCCTGCTGGCTGACCTGGCTATGTTCCACCATCGGAGCAGGATAATCTTGGATTTCTAAGGTATCAGCTTCTTTATCCAAACGATGGAGTCGGGTTGGAGAAACGCCTCGCAGCTCAGGAATCCAGCGATGAATGTATTCACACTGGACATCAAACCTCTTCTGCTGCAGCCAGGGATTGAAGATCCGGAAGTAGGGTTGAGCATCACATCCCGTAGAGGCAGCCCACTGCCAGCTGCCGTTGTTGACACATGGGTCGTAATCTACCAGGCGCTGAGCAAAATAACGTTCTCCCCAACGCCAATCGATGTGTAGATCCTTGGTCAGAAAAGACGCTACGATCATTCGAGCCCGATTGTGCATATAGCCTGTGTTGTTTAGTTCACGCATACCGGCATCGACAATGGGGAAACCCGTCCGACCCTCACACCAAGCTGCAAAACGTTGCTCGTTAGTAGACCAAGGCAGATCGTTATAGTTGGATTGAAAAGCGTTTCCGAATACTTTTGGAAAATGAAAAGCAATCTGAGTGAAGAAGTCCCGCCAGTAGAGTTGCCGCAACAGAGGATGATCTGAGCTCCCCAGTGTGGGCAGCAGGTGATGAAAGACTTCGCGCACCGAAACCGTGCCGAACTTGTGATGAGCAGAAAGTCGAGTTGTACCCTGCGCTATCGCGGGGAAATCCCGTTTTTCACCATAATCTGTAAATCGAGAAGCCTTTGCCAGAATTGCCAGCGCTGCGCTGCGACCACCTGTTGGAGTTTCCGGGTGACGAGCTTCCATCTGAAAAGACATCAAGTCCTGCCCCCTGTCAGACTCAAGCGGCAAAACAGAAGTCCCCCACTGTGACTTTGGAAGCGGTTCTGGCAGCGGTACAGTCAAGCGAGCAGCATTTCGATAAAACGGAGTAAAGACCGTGTAGGGATTGCCATCAGCTTTCCGAGTGTTTTCAGGTGGATGCAGCAGCAAATCATCCACGCTGTGCCAGGCAGCACCCTGTTGTTTAACAACTTTCTGTAATTGCGTATCTCGTTGCTGACTAAATGGAGTGAAATCCCGATTTACGAACACAGCCTGGGCTCTGCTTTGTTGAAGCAACTCCGGCAATAATTCCTGAGGCTGTCCTCTCAATAGCAAGAGTCTTCCACCAGCTTCGACCAATTGAAGTTGCAGATCCGCAAGAGATTCCAACATGAAACGTAGGGCGGGCAGGCTTCGGTAAGGATGATCCTCCACCTGTTGAGGATCAAAACAGAAGATTGGCCAGACAGTACTGGAACGCTGCAAGGCCAGACGCAACCCAGAATTATCAAATAGACGCAGATCCCGCCGGAATAGGAAGATCGAGGCGGTATACATGAAAACTCCAAAGACGGGGTGAGAAAGTCGGTGAGGAACCAGTCACCGGGAAGGTAGGAATTCCCAGTGACTGGAATAGAAGCGCGGCTACTGTTCAGCTTTGTTTTTGCAAACTCACTGGGCCAGCGATTGCTGCGTCGTGAAGGGCAGGGAATAATCTGGGAAGACCTTGCGCACTTCCTGGGCTACGAGATTTGGATTGGCCTTGAGCCGACTGGAAAAGCCTGAGAACACATGGGCCTTGCTGCAGAGGCAACCCCGCATTGCCTCTAAGCCATCATGTGGTAGGTAAGGGAACTGCTCAACAACCTCTTCATCAATCAGAAACTCCATCACATTATCAAACACTTTCTTCAGTGGACGCACTGGCGTATCCATCTGCGCGTACCTGAGAACCAGCGCCCGAATGATGTGCTGAGGCGAAATGCTGATCGTCTGGTTTCGATGACGATTGCGATACAACAGGTTGAAGAAATAGGTATCAGGCAGCCCTTTCTTGACGGGTTGGTATACCTGATGGCACTGACCATTCTCTCTCGCAAATTCAAAGCTTGCAGAGACTGGCGCTTCAGCCAATGAGTCTTCGCAATAGAAGCCGAAATTGATGGCAATCTGTTCGATTCGGCACGTTTCGGGATTGAGATAGCTGATCCGCACCGGCAGAACCTGATCACGAGCAGTCTGGATTCTGCCAAAGTGTCCAACTTTGACATAAGTCGCTGTTTCCAGCCATTCTGTCAGCATCTGTCGGGCTTCGTCACGATTGTCCAACTGCCATAGCTTCCAATTGTTTTCCCGGAAAACATGCCAGAGTTGTTCACTGTGCTTGGCAAAACTGCGATTACTGCTGATCAGGGTAAAGGGACTACCTGTGCTACTGCTGACTTCAACACTTTCTTCGTTACCAATATCTTTGGGAACCACAAACTTCGGTTGTCCCTTGACCAACTCATGGTAAATTTCCTTGAAGTCTTCTGGGCGTAAATACTCAGACTCTGCCAGGGCGCAGGTACGCTGGATCACGTTTTCCAATTCGCGGATATTGCCCTCCCAAGGCCAATGACTCAGCATCTCCAACGCATTTGGGTCCACTCCAACTACACGCGGATTCAGCGTATTGTTTTTCTGAATGAAGTGCTGGATCAGCATGGGCAGATCTTCTTGGCGCTCCCTCAGTGGTGGCAGGTAAATCGTGAAAACATTTAGTCGATAGAGCAGATCTTCTCGGAAGTCTTTGACTTTGATCTGATCCTCCAACTTCTGGTTTGTCGCACTGATTACTCGCACATTCACTTTCTGCTGACGAGTGCTGCCAACCGAGAGGATCTCTCCCTCCTGCAACATGCGTAGAAGTTTGACCTGCAAAGCCAGAGGCGTATCCCCAATTTCGTCCAGAAACAGGGTTCCTCCATCCGCCAATTTGACCAAGCCTTCCTTTTTGCCAATCGCCCCAGTGAATGACCCTTTCTCATGACCAAACAACTCACTCTCGAAGAGTTCCGCAGGAATGGCACCGCAGTTAACGGGTACAAAGGAACCATGCTGGCGACGACTACGCTTGTAGATCTCACGAGCTACCAATTCCTTTCCTGTCCCTGTCTCTCCACGAATTAAGATTGGACCATCTAAGGGGGCGAATTTCTCGATCAGTGCCATCATCTCCAGAAAACGGGGAGATTGCCCCACCAATTGTTTTGGGGTTTCAATAGTTCGCAGGCGTAGCGATTCGTTCAGTTTGTACTCACTGGTGAGAGCATGACGCTCTTCGACCAACCGCTGTGCTCGTAACAGGGAGTCCTGTAGCTTGCGCGAATCAAAAGGCTTTGAAATGTAGTCATCGAAATGACTGTCCCGAAAAGCTGATACCAGTGTTTCTGTACTTTCAAAGCCTGTGACCATGATCGTCACCAGTTCGGGGTAGTTTTCCTTCAGGTGCTTACCGATTTGGAGTCCGTCCACCTCTGGTAGTTGCTTGTCAATGATCACCACGTCATATTTTTTGACAAAGGTGGCATCTTCACGCATCAACGGGGCACCGCTCTGCAAAAAGTTCAATTCATGCTCTGAAGAGCGAAACCATCCTTTGATCAGCGCCTCTACGTAGGGTTCGTCATCGATTATCAGGATTCTCATAGTTTTTCTTTCAAAATATTTTTATTACGAAAAATTTATTTTATCAAAAAATAAGAAAAAATTCCGTAAAGAAGTTGATTGTTCTTTTTGAGCCTGCGTTCTCTGACCAACATTGGTTTTACAACCAAGCCAAGCCCTATAAATTCGGGAGCCGAGCTTCTTCAGCTTCCATCTTTAAATTGGCACAAGGCATGTAGTAAGTGATCTAAACTATCGCATCAAGGAGGCTCTTACTGCACGGTAG
>WTIF01000126.1:16688-21663 GCA_011522845.1 Deltaproteobacteria bacterium | reverse complement strand
ACAAAAAATGCACTGAGATTTCAACCGGCTTTCATTTAATTCCTACGAAAAATTCTCAAAAATAATTACTACTTCAAATTCAATAGTAAAAAAGAAAGAAAATGTCATATTTTAACAGGAATAATAAAACTCTATTTCATTCCACTTTAGCCTTCGTCATCCTACTGATGATATGTGCTTCACCGCTGATGCTACAAGCTGCGGGTGGTTCAGATGATGACTTTACATCACAAAGATCAAGAGATTATCAGCGAGCTGTCAGCTATATAAAGAAATCTGACTACAGTGCTGCTATTCCACTCTTGAGGAAAGAATTAGAAAAAAATCCAGAAAACGCGGATGCTCATAATTATATGGGCTACGTGTTGCGCAAAAGGAATGATCTGAAAAATTCTGCGGTTCATTACAAAAAAGCACTTGAGATCAATCCCAAACACTTGGGAGCCCTGGAATATCAAGGAGAACTCTTCCTGACAGTGGGCAATCTAGAACTAGCGAAGGCTAATTTAGAGAAATTAGATAAATTATGTTGGCTGGGCTGTGATGAATATGACGATCTCAAAGCCTCTATTGAGGCTTATCAGCAAGGAAGAAAAGTCAGCAGATATTGATAGAAGAATAGATTCATATCAAATATCTTTACTAAGATTTTTTCGATCGGAAATGTGAACCTAAAATGAAAATCAAAACATTCATAGTATTCATAATATTATCATTTTTACTAGTTGGATGTCCTGGTAAAAATACCCCACCAAACAATAATCAATCTGAGTACTCTAAAAAATCTATGTACTGAAATTTCTTTACAGTTGAGCCATGAACTGCATTACTAATATGGTTACAAATGTAACCATTCCACACTCAATCACTTACGGAGCAGATTATGTCATCAAACACCCCCGATAATTCTCGAAGACGCTTGCTAAAAATGGCTGCCACAGGAGCCCTGCTGGCACCCTTCGCAAAGTTTACCAGCCAGTCCGCGTACGCTGGTGGTCACGAGAAGAAATTGGAGCTAGACAATCCACAAGCCAAGGCCCTTCAATACGTTCATGTTGCCACTGAATCAACAAGTCCTCTCTACAAGGATGGATCCATCTGCGGCAATTGTATTCAGTGGAAGGGAGGAGATGCTGAGTGGGGTCAATGTGTTCTTTTCGCTGGCGTTGTTGTGGCGAATGCCGGGTGGTGCTCAGCATGGGCAAAAGGATGATCTAATTTGGCGAACGTCAGATTTGTCCAAAGATTCCTGAAACTTTTCGAATCGCAGGGTAGACAACCATGCCCTGCAACCTTGCCTGCACAACCGTCTCACAAGTTTCCAAATTCCCACCAGTTATTGTATCCCAGATAGCCCAGAACCAGTAACAAGTTCCAGATCACTAACAACAGTAAGACCCGACGAAGACGACCGCTGACCGACAAAGCTTTCCGTTGCCGATTGAAGAGCAGTCGCCCACTGAGCAGAATTGGAAAGAGTTGCGCAGCAGCCCACGCAAGCCAAGGATTCCAGACCAGCACCGGCTCCTCTGTTCCTAGAACACACCAGTCCTTGGACTTGGTTCCGCCATCATAAATCACAGCGTGCCCCTCCTCCAGCAGCAACTGTGAGAGATCACGACCATCAACATTGACCTTGGCAACCACTCGAAAATACTTATCTCGTTCCACATCTACGAGATCAATCTGTTGAGCCTGCTCCAATAGTTCTCGCACACGATCCCGGGCCTGTAGTGCCAGTTGCTCTTCCTGAGCACACCGCCCACGAATCTCTGGAGCATCAATACCCGCCACCCGAATGCCCAGTTCTTCACCAAAAACTGGCGGTAGGTCCTTTAAATTTACGGTGATTGTATCGGCATCATAGGCACGGACGTATTGCACACCTGGAAAGTCCTCCGCCTGTGCCTGGATGGTCGATAGCAGCAGGCAGAGCAACAACAACTGTCGCAACATCGGCGACCTCAATAGCTGGAAAGGAAGAGTAGTATCAAGCTAGCGGAGTGTGCGGAGTGGATCCACTGAAACCCTCGGAAATTCCGTACGCTCAAATCCTCGGCGGTCTGCTTTGCGGCGATCATTTTCTACCGGAACACTTTGAACCCGTCGATCAGTTGGCTGGCGTCGGTCAGCAATGGTGCCGCGGCGATCACCCCTACGGCGATCTTCCTTGATGCCTACCTCAGAGAGGTCCACATGAACCCTGCGGCGCTCCACACGGGTTCGACGCTCCGGCATGTCTGCTTCAATGATCCCACCAAGGGTTAAGTGAATCGAATCACCTGTCTTTGTCTTTTTCATAGATTACTTTTTGCTTATTTTTCGATTCTGCTCTGCAAAGGCTGTATTTGCGAAAAACATTGGTCAACTCATCGAACCACTCGATTAATCATCGAGCCTTTAGGTCGACAAGTTGATTCTACTCTCAATTCTTAGGATCAAACCCTGAAATCAAGAGATTTGTACACTGTGATGGTGAGATATACTCTAAAGGAAATTCATTGCCAATTCTTTCTTACCAAAGCAACTTTTTTGTAATAGACCTAAACTAACAAGAGGAAGACAAAACAAGCTCAGCAAAGGAATGGTCAACCCTGAACAAAGGCGTATGAAGACAAGCCGTCTACCCCTCGACAGCTCGTATTCTCTACCTAAGCTGCAACCCATCTTCTTGCCCTCTCAATGATTGCGTGACGAGTCTTCAGAAACCCGATAATCTTGGGACAGTTCAACCAGATAAATTGCTGATCTCAGGCGACACTCACCTCAGGTTTTCTGCCAATTATCCTGATCTCAGAGTTGGAACCGTGTTCCGTTATTTTCCATTCACTCCAAACTCCTTTTCTTCAGAAGGAGTCGACTGACTCATGCAGGCCCCTATGACCACCGTTGCTATTCCCTCACAAACGTATCGCTGGGTCATGCTCTTTGGAGTGTGGCTGATCTATTTTTGTTTTGGGTTGACGGTTTCGGCACTTGCTCCCCTGGTTCGACCAATAACAGAGGATCTCTCGATGAGTTATGCCGCAATGGGCAGTGTTCTGGGTGCCTGGCAACTCATTTACATTGGCACTGCTCTACCGTGTGGTGCGCTGATTGACCGCTTTGGCCTGCGGCGTTCTCTACTGATGGCTTCACTACTGATGGGGGCCTCTGCCCTGTTACGTTCGCAGGCACAGGACTACACAATGCTGCTGATTGCAGTGGCCCTGTTTGGCCTGGGAGGTCCACTGATCTCAATTGGCGCCCCAAAGCTGATCAGCCTCTGGTTTGAAGGTCCGCAAAAAGGGTTAGCGATGGGTCTGTACGTGACAGGGCCAGCCTTAGGTTCTATTGCTGCGCTCTCGCTGACAAACTCCGTTGCCATGCCTTTCTTTGACAATCAGTGGCGCAGTGTGCTGTTTAGTTATGGAGTGGTTGTGCTGCTCTCCGGAGTTGTCTGGTGGGTAATCAATCTGGAACCGGGAAGTCGGCAACTGGAGCAGGAAAGCTTACAGGAGGCCCGACCCGCCCAATGGGGTCTATTTCTACAACTGAGTCGAATTCGTGCTGTACAGTACGTGCTACTGATCAGCATCGGCATCTTTCTTTACAACCACGGCCTGAGCAACTGGCTACACGAGATCCTGATGACCCGCGGTCTGAGTTCGGAGAAAGCCGGGATCTGGGCTTCACTACCCACGATGATTGGTGTACTGGGGGCACTGCTGATTCCCCGCAAGGCGACACCTCCCTATCGAATTCGCATTCTGACCGCCCTGTTTCTACTGGCAGGGTCTGCCTCACTTTGCTTTCAGTCCTCAACGGAGTGGATCCTGCTGCTGGGCTTGGTTCTCAAGGGCATCACGCAGGGTTCAATGATGACGATCCTATTACTTGTACTGATGGAAATTCCAGAGGTAGGCGCAAAGAATTCAGGCTCAGCGGGAGGGATGTTCTTTGCGGCCGCGGAAATTGGTGGGGTTCTCGGTCCACTGGGACTGGGAGTCTTATCGGAGTGGACTGGAAATTTTCAGGGAGCATTGGGAGGGTTGACCTTCGTTTGCCTGTTGCTGATCCTCTTGCTTAGCCTGCTTCAGCGTTCCGAGGAACGCTCTATTTGACTACACGAGGAGTCAACGCATCTCCACGATGTTCAGGCCAATCTTTGCCAGTTGCTGAATGGGATCATCGCTGTAGGTCATGGCTTCTTCGAGAGCAAACACCGCAATGTAAGCATCATCCTTCCCGGGTACATCCAACAGGGGTGAAGCGCGACCTGAGTTGACCTGTTCCCGCAGTTGATAGAGTGTCCGGAAGTAATTCAGCTGTAGAAACTCTTCAATGAAACGCCGAGTCACTTCCTGATTCTCTAGATACACCACGAGAGTGGCCGCACCACTTGCAAAACTTTGTCGAGTCCGCCCCTCCACCAGAGCGACAAGCTCCTGGCGTGAAAAATCTTGAATGGAGTTGGACGCCACCCACACTTCCTTTGCTCCTGCAGAACCCAGCAACAGCAGCCAGATTCCTAGCAAGACCAACAGCTTTTTCATTGATTTTCAGAATTCATAAGTCACCGAAACTGCTTGAGCTGTCCAGTTTTCTCCCATCTCTTCGCGCCATTCCGAAGATTCTGAAGTAAATTTATTCTGTGAGTAACGAAGGCCGAAGTGGCCGGTCTTGTCATGGAATTCATACTTCAGAGTCCAATCGTGGTGGGGCTTGTATTTCAGACCAGCGAAGCGATGAGTCCCCCCAAATCTTTGTTCGTTATTTTCCTCAACAGACCAATCTCCGTAGCCAACATGTGTAGTGAGTTGCTCCATGTGTAGGGCTAGCACGGCAGAACGGTGTATATCCAGCCGCTTACGAAGACCTGAATCAGCTGCCGTAGTGACACACTGCATGAAGGAATAGTAGTCTTGCTGTGTACCCTCTGTCTTGTAGTACAGCCGTGACTGCTCCAAAGTGAATTGCCAACCTTCCCACCACA
>WTIF01000126.1:0-16588 GCA_011522845.1 Deltaproteobacteria bacterium | reverse complement strand
GGTCAGATAATCTTCCTGAGGCTCTGGATAATCACGAACAATTCGGCCCAGTTCAAACTGTGCTTGAAAGCTTGAACTTCTGGGTGTGTAAAAGTAAGTCATCCAACCATCACCTCGATCGAAGATGGCTGAATTCTGTCCCCAATAGATCTGCATCGGCTGAGCGTGATGAATCCCAAGTCGGTCCGCAGGATTCAGGCGCTGCATGTTATAGAAACCATAAGGCAGCTGCAGGCGACCGAGGCGAGTGCCAACAATGCTTTCACCAAGATAGGTGTTCGCGTCCAGCAACAAGAATTCAAACTCACTGTCCGGACCATCATTCAGATACGGCAGGTAGGCATACAAAGCCCGGAAGGAAAGCCACGGCTGCATGACCCAATCCAGGCGCAGCGCTGCTTCCCAGCCCTCATCTTCCTGCTGGGGCAGACGCAAGGGCTCGGGGTCGGTCTGCATCCAGGCCTTGGAGACCCAGCCGCTCCATTGTAGTTTGGCAAATGGTGATGCTTCTTCATTGGCCCAGAGCACCCAAGGCCAAAGCAGCAAGCACCAAAAGATTTTTCTCATGATTTTCTCAGGATTGTTGTCGAACACCGCAAACTATACTAAAGTATTTAAGTGTCAATTTATTGTGATTATTCTGAGCTTGTAATCCAGACTGACTAATTTGATGTCCAGCTTGCTTGAACGACTCCGACGCCAACCTCTGAATCGACAGATCAGCTTGTCGATCCTGGTACTTTTTGTTGGTACCGGAGTACTGTTCGGATTTGGTCTCTACCGCTACATGGAGGGGGTTGTTGAGAAGAATTTTCAGCAAAATCTTCAGCAAGATCGATTGCTTGCCCAAATCTTTCTGCAGAATCAGCTCAACGAGTTTACTGATGAAACACAGGGCATCGTCAGCACTTACAATTTCCTGCTGGAAGCAACAGCTGCAGACCCGGTACGTAGCCGTGCCGTCTTGAAGGCAATATTCGCAAAACTTAAGGATTCTCCGGGGTTCCTTTGGTTCTTCGATAATGCTTGTCAACTCCGAACATCCTACAGCAGTACCGGAGATTTTCCTGAACTAGCTAATCTCTGTGAAGAGTCTGGGACACTGCTAAAGTCCGACGGAGATGCTCGACAAACTTTTCTGCTCGCCCACCATGTTCTGCAAGATCATCAAAGTCTTCCCTACGGCCAATTGGTGATCGCCAAACAACTGGAATTGCGAGAGTGGGAATGGCTGCCGCAGTTACTTCATGTATCTGCTGACCTCGTACGTTTTACAAAAGAACCACTTGAAGCAGGCAGTATAGCCGGATATCAAACACACAGCCTACCTGTGCCCACCACGAATGAGTTTCACTTGAATCTCCTCTACAACAACAAGCGGATCGAGGCAGTCGCCACCAACACCACCGCGGTTGCGATGCTTGTCTTCCTGATGATGGGTCTGATTCTTTATCTTGGTGTGCGGCTGGTTCTTGAGAAAACGATCACTGGGCCAACCAACCAATTATTGGGAGATGTGCGGGCATTTGTGGAAAACGATCATCAGGTTCCTCTCCGGATGCAACAATCCCAGGAATTGGATCAACTCTATCAGGCAATTCACGAGATGACCGTTTCCATCCAGGAATCTCGTAAGCAGCAACTCGATCAGTTGGAGGAACGCCTGCAGATGCGCTCCAAGCTAGAGATTGCCGACGCATTAGGTCACATCAGCCATGAAATCAATCGCTACCTTGGTGCAATCCGCATTTCTGCAGAATTCCTAAGGCTGCTACCTGACGAGGACCCTAAACCTCAACTACTGCAGATTGAAGCTTCCGTCGACAAGTGTGCAGCAACCCTGAGAGAGGTGATGCAGGCCTGTCGCTCCGGTCAACTGGGGTCCTTCAACCTCAAGAAATTATTGGAAGAGCAGATTCCTCTTTATCAGTCCCAGGAGCAGATTCCACTGAGGCTGGACTACTTCACAAACGTAGAAGAGATCTATTTCTCTCGCAGCCTGATCAGCAGTTTTCTGGAAAACTGCGTCCAAAATGCAGCAGATTCCATTCGTCAGGCGCAACCCGCTTCCCCATCCATCCGCATCGAAGTTGGAGAATACTTCCAACAGGATCGTCCTTTTCTGCGTATCAGTGTCTATGACAATGGGACCGGCATTCCACCAGAAACAATGGACCAGCTTGGAAAGCAGTCCGTCACTTCTCTAAAGGTAAGCGGCAATGGCTTCGGTCTCTATTCTCTAAACAACCTGCTGGAACGTCATGGAGCTGCGCTGCACTTCACAAATCAGAAAGAAGGCGGTGCGATGATTCGTCTCGTGTTTCCACTGGATTTGACCCCAATTGATCCAAATCTGCGCAACTAGGTGCGTAAAACATTATTGTTGAAGAAAAACAGCTCAGAATTCGGTGAACATCGGCAGGAGGAACTTCTCAGAGCAGTGGAGAAGTTCCTGACGAGGAGTGGAAGGACTGCTCAGCCAGAGATGGCGAGTCCGTCCAGCAGCATTGGCGGTACGAAGACCTTGCTAAGGTAGGGCTGGTAGCAGTTGCCCAAGCCTTGAATTTGACCGAGCAGATCAAAGAAATTTCCAGCGACTGTGATGCTATCTACAGGTTGTACCCTCTCTCCCTTTTCCAGCAGGAAGCCCTGCACTCCGATAGAAATATCACCACTGATAGCGTTGCAGCCGGCTGCTCCCTCCAAGCTGGTTACTAACAGGGCTCGCTCAGGCTGTTGGCAAAGTTCTTCCAAAGAATAACTTCCCTTCTCCATCACCAGATTGTGTGAACCTGTCCCGACACCGCTATTGTAACTTCGCCGGGCATGGCCAGTAGATGTTCGCTTTTCCTTAGTTGCGGATTCCACATGATAAAGAAAGTTTTCAAAAACTCCCTGGTCCACGAGTGAGAGCTTCTGCGCCAACACACCCTCAGCATCAAGATGGGAGGAGCCACGCGCTCCGGGAATATGTGGATCATCATACAAGATGACATTCTCTCCAGCGATTTTCTCTCCAAGGCGTCCTGCCAACCGAGATGTCCCCTTCTGTGCAGCATCAGCATGAAAGGCTCGGAAGAACATCCCTAGCAGTTGGGGCGCACAGTATTCGTCCAGAATCACCGGCATCTTGCAATTCTGAATGCTCTGGGCTCCCAATAGAGAAGTTCCCTCCTTCACCGCTTTTGGGCCAATGGCCGCTGCCTCTGCACGGTTCCAGTCTCGCATCTGCCAAAACCAGAAGCCTGTTTTGCGAGACTCTCCTTCCTGCAACAAAGCCCCGCAGTAGGTTGTTGCGCTGTTGGCCCGCTGCCGATAGTGCGTTCCCTTGGAGGTTCCAAGAATCCACTCACCCGATTCGCGGGACACACCCAGATAGGGCAGCGTGACCACCCGTTGGTCCGTTTGCTTTGCAGTGGCTTCGATCTCCAAACCTACCTCAGCCAACTCTTCAAAGCTCAGTTGCTCCAACTCCGGATTGTAAAGCTGAAGAGCCTCTGCAGAAGGAACATCCTTAACAGGATCTGGCAAACTCACCTCCAACTGATCCTGTAGTTCTGCATTTTCCAGAGCTTCATCCAGCACGCGGCGCAGCGCTGATGCTTCCAAACGTTCGGTATAGGCTAGCCCTGTTCGCCCATCGAGCAAGACCCGCACACCCAGGCCCAAGCTCGTCGATTGGTCGACCTTCTCCACCTTTGCATCGCGGATCTTCAAGCCCAGTGATTCTCCGCGCTCCACGAGTACATCGACTTCTGCCAATCCACTTTGCCGAGCAAGGCCCAGAACATGTTCAATGGCCGTTTCCGGTTGCATCAGCGTCCTCCTACAAGGATCGAGTCGATCTTGAGGGTAGGCTGACCAACCGTAGTCGGAACCATCCCACTAGAAGCACCACAGATACCCGCGGCCAACTCCAGATCATCAGCAATCATCGAAATCTTGGGGAGCACTTCGTAACCCTTGCCAATCAAGGTAGCTCCGCGGACTGGCTCTGCCACCTTTCCTTTGCGGATGATGTAGCCTTCCTGCACAGCGAAGTTGAATTCACCTGTTCCTGGATCAACCGAACCGCCACCCAGTTTCTTGGCATAGAGTCCATGATCGACGGAACGGATGATGTCCTCGATCTTATCTGGTCCCTTATCAATGTAGGTATTTCGCATTCGGGAAACCGGCGCATACTTGTAGGACTCTCGCCTAGAAGAACCCGTTTGAGGAACCCCCACCTGAGCTGCGCCCACTCGGTCGCTGAGGTACTGCTGAAGCACACCATCCTTGATCAACACTGTTCGCTGCGCTTCATTGCCTTCATCATCAATGTTTAGCGAGCCCCAAGCGTTGGCAATCGTGCCGTCATCCACAGCTGTCAACACTGGACTGGCAATTGACTGGCCTAGCTTCCCCGTGAACGGTGAGGCATTCTTGCGAATAGCTTCTGTTTCCAGCGGATGTCCGCAAGCTTCATGGAAGATCACACCACCAAACCCGTTGCCCATTACAACCGGCATGACGCCTCCATCGATGTAACCTGCACCAGCCATGCGCAGTGCTGTTTCGGCTGCCTCTCGGGCCAGCTTCTCCAGATCGACTTCTTCCAGAAATTCATAGCCTCCCAGCACTCCTGGTGATTCAGCACCACCCTGGGGTCCATCTCCAGTATCCGCAATCGCAGATAGACGAACTCGCATATATTGCCGGCTGTCTTCCCGGAATAGGCCCTCGCTGTTGGCAATCAACATCGAACGCTTCTTCTCAACAATCGACGCGCTGACCTGCCGAATTGCTTCTCCGTGGCTACGTGTCAGCTGGTCCAGACGGCGGAGTAATTCGACTCGATCCATCTTGCCCACTTTTTCAGGGCTCAGTCGAATTTGGTGCTGGTCGTTGACTGGGGCCCGTCGCAAATCTTTTGGGGTGACCCGCCCTTCTCCACGCTTGGAGCGCGCCAGATTTTCTGTCAATTGCAGCAGACCGGCTGGATCTGGATCAGAGCTATAGCCATAGCAGGACTCGTGACCAAACAATAGGCGGATTCCGATGCCATACGAATTCCCCGAATTGATCTGATCGATCTTACGATCCAGCAGATCCAATGAACGGGAAACGGAGTCCTCGATGAATACTTCGGCAAAGTCGGCTCCTTGGCGGAGACCATGTTCCAGCACTTTGGCAATCGTTTGGTCGGCAAGCATGGCAATTCTCGAAAGATTGGTTGGAGAAAATGAAAAGTATTGTGACCTGTGAGTTCGGCGGGACGCAAGAGGAAAGACTCCCAGCCAATGAGGAAGAAGGTCTTTGTTCAAGCTGGAGTAGGGCTACGGCGCAGTCCCTCGACTAATTCAGCGTAGTAGGCTTGATCCGCATGAAGGACACCATGTCGCACTAGAAAGTCCAAGACTACCAAGTTGCAGTTGGTCTTGATTTCATCTGTTTCTGCTACTAGACGTACCACTTCACCAATCGGCATCAGTTGGAATTCTTCCACTTCTCCGTCCTGATTACAGGGTTGAAAAGTTTCTGGAAGTTCCAAATCGTAGGTATAGAGAATTTCACGCCTCAACTGTCCCTTGGAGTTGTGATGGCATAGCGTCACTAGTCCCACAGATTTGAGTGTCTCTGCCAGTGTCATGGGGACTCCGGCTTCTTCCTGGCATTCTCGCTTCATGACCTGCTGAGGGCTCTGGTAGGCCGTCATTCCTCCAGCAACCATTTGATCCAGTTTGCCGGGATAGCGTGGTCGGTTCCTCGCCCGTCTTGCCATCCAAAGCCAGATTCCATCAGTACGCTTCACAAAGCCATTGAGATGAACACCAAGGTTCAGCACTCCCAGCAAGGCCGTTGCACTTCGCTCCACACTGAACAGGGGAGTTCCCTCATCATTGCTGATCAGGTAATGCTCATCCCTCCAGCCAGTGATATGTCCTTGATCTCGCCATTCTCGCAGGACTGCATCCAGCCGTGCCGATCTTTCTTTCGGTGATGATGGTTCGCCCAGCAATGTGACATGCTCTGATTCAACAGCAAAGAGTGCTGGAGACTGTTCAAACAGAGGGAGATCTTCTGGGCGAATCCAACCAACTTTGTATCCGGCAACATAGAAAGGTCGAAATTGATTCAACTGATGATCGTGACACCGTTGAACCCAACGGAGCAAGGGACGTAGATCATCCATTTTCAGTTCGCATGTCGAGACTGGTTGCGAACTTCCAGGGCGAGCTTAGTGCGTAAGTTGAAGAGCCCACGCTCCATGCCCACTGGGTATTCATGGGGGTTGACAGTACGTAGTACTGCGCTATGGAAGCCATTCAGCTGGGACTGTACTCGCTCACGAATACTGTTCAAGGACGGCAACTCCTGGACGGCTTTCCCTTGCCGGAATACTGGCTGTAACAGGTCTTCCCAGTTTGCCTCAGACTCAAAATGTCGCTGACGGGTGATGTCGAAGGGATCCACCATCGTACAAGGAATTTCGAAACCTTGCTGCACATCGTAGATCATATCAGCAGCGTAGTGTCCGTTCTGTCGATATCTTCTGACTTGCTGAATGCCCGGAGTGGTCAGTTTGTTTGATTGCTCAGCAATCTTGATCTTATACTGCCAGTCTTTACCTGGATCTCGAATCGCTCCCATCTTGTAGACACCATCAAGCGCCGGCTGATCATAAGCAGTAACGAGCTTGGTGCCAATTCCCCAAGCATCGATCTGGGCTTGTTGGAGTTGCAGAGAATCCACAACAAATTCATCCAAGTCGTTACTGGCTAGTATCTTCGTTTCCTGAAACCCGTTCTCATCAAGCATTCGCCGAGCTTCCACACTGAGGTAAGCCAGGTCTCCTGAATCGAGTCGAATTCCAGCTAATTCATGGCCTTGCGCTCGTAGCTCTCGCCCAACTTCAATTGCGTTCTGAACCCCTCGCAAAGTTGAATAGGTATCGACTAGCAACACTGTGTTATTGGGCATCACCTTGGCGTAGGTCGCAAAGGCTTCGCGTTCATTATCGAAGGACATGACCCAACTGTGCCCCATCGTGCCTCGAACTGGGATCCCGTAATGCTTTCCAGCAAGAACATTCGATGTTGCCACACATCCACCGACATAGGCTGCTCGACTGGCAGCCAGGGCGCCATCCGATCCTTGTGCGCGGCGCAGTCCAAATTCCAGTACAGGCTTGCCCTTTGTCGCAATACAGATGCGTGCTGCTTTTGTAGCGATCAGTGTCTGGAAATTAACGACATTGAGAATGTGGGATTCCAGCAACTGACACTGAATCAGCGGTCCCTGAACACGCAATAAAGGTTCATACGGGAAGACCACCGTTCCCTCAGGAACCGCGTCTAGATCACAGACCAGTTCCATCTCCTCAAGATACTTCAGAAACGGCTTTTCAAACAACGGCTTGCCATCACTGCCCTCTAGAGTTGCCAGATAGGCCAGGTCGGTGTCGGTGAAGCGAAAATTTTTGAGATAATGCACCACGTCCTCCAAGCCACAGGCAATCGTGAACCCACCCTTGAAAGGAGCGGTACGAAAAACCATATGGAAGACGCCTTCTCGATTTTGCAGACCACTCTTCCAGTAGCCATAAGCCATGGTGATCTGGTAGAGATCCGTGCGCAGAGCAGAAAATTCAGACAGCATGCAGAGTTCAGGAATTTGGTTCTGCGGATTCCAGTGTGGTTTCTATGGGAGGTGTTTGAGTGGAGTCGACCTGAGGCTGGCGCTGCCGGTCGTAGACCTTCTGGAGAACACTATTCACGAAGCTCTTGGTCTTTTCGTCAATGAAGGAGTCTGTCAATTCCAATGCCTCATTGATCACAACCCGATGTGGTACTTCGTTCGCTTGAAAAAGCATCTCATACACTGCCAGGCGAAGGACGTTGCGGGTCAGCACAGAGAGACGACCTAATTTCCAACTCTCTAGATTGTGCTTGATCACACGATCCAGTTTCTTGCGATGGAGGGAGGCACCCTGTATCAGGTTGCGAGCAAATTCAAGAGTTTCCTGTAGCTTCTTACCAAACTCCTGGTGCTTCGCATCCATCTGATCCGTTGCGGACTTATCTTCCTTGAGACGACTACGGAAGTGTTCCCATTCATCCTGACGGGTTCTAGCGAGGAAGGCATCAATCAGATCTAGTTCCGTGGTCTTATGGATTTCCAGCTGATAAAGGCCTTGCAGGGCGATCTCGCGGGCTTTGTGGCGCATCCTACTTTCTCGACGAGTTGGCTCGTACTAGTGAGTTCCGGGGGATTCAGGCGACAAGTTGGAAGTCTTCGTCACGCAGTAATTCGAGGGAAGGACCAACCCAGTCACCAGATTCAAACTGCTGTAGCAGGTCCATTCCAGTCTGTCGCAGTTCAGTATCCAACGGGACATAAGGCAATCGAAAGACCGGTTTGGTGGCACCAGTCATTGCCAGAATTGTGTTGACTCCAATCGGATTGGGATGGACAAACAACCAGTTCATCAAGGGTTTCAGTCGGTCAGCCAAGGTTGAGTCAGGTTCATCCATCAAACGGCGCATCAAGCCAGGTACAACATTAGCGGTGACAGAAATCACACCATGTCCACCACAGTGATGGCGGGCTTCCCATGCCTGATCATCATTGCCTGACCAGCAAGCGATTCCTTCTTTTTCGTAGGCTGCGATTCGTTCATTCCCTGCACATTCCTTGACACCCAACAGGTTCGGATGTTTAGCCAATTCACGAATCAGCTCTGGAGGCAGGTCTTGTCCAGTGCGAGAGGGTACGTTGTAGATGATGGCAGGACCCAATTCCAACACCCGCTGAAAGTGCTCTTTCAATCCTGTTGGGGAGGTCTTGCCGTAATAGGGATTGATCTGTAGTGACGCGTGCATCCCTGAGGCAAAGCCGTATTCAGTGGCCTTGAGTGCTTCCCGCGTGTTGTTGCTTCCGGTATTGCCAATCACCTTCAGCCGATCTCCGAAATAATGAACGGTGTGAGCAATCAACATCAGGTGCTCTTCCCAATGCATCAAGTGGCCTTCTCCCGTAGTACCGCCAACTATAATTCCCTCAACACCGTGTTTGATCTGCTCCTGCAGTAGAAAGTCATAGGTCGCTAGGTCGATTGATCCATCAGAGCAGTAAGGTGTCTTGATTGCGGTCATCAGGCTGGCTGCCAGCAATTCAGCTTTCATGGTTTGTTTTAGGACAGAGTTTTAGGGGGCTTTTTGAAGATTGGATTCGTAGTAGCGAGTGTATAGCCCAGCTTTCTCTGGAAAGCGGATGCCGTAGACGTTGCTGCGCAATTCTGGTCGAAAGAAGCTATTTTCAACTAATCCAACCCAGTCATGCGTCAAATGCTTGGGAAGATTGATCTGTACCCGCTCTCCTTCTTGAAAGCGAGGATTGATCGGTTTGGGCATTGGACAAACTGGCTCTCCGTTGGAGGTGTCGCCGTAACAGATCCAAGAAGCCCGAATGATCACACCAATCCGCTGGGGACCTCCATTCACCAGAATAAAATCACTCGGAGAAAACGAAGTAATGACGACCCGAGAGCGATCATTGATACGATCAAAAATCTCTAGTTCGTAGGCCCGATACTCCGCATGAGCCGTACCAAAACAGAGCAGACTGAGCAAGAGGAACCCTAGCCACCGCTTCATTGAGTCACTCCCTCCAGATTGGCCCCCTTCATCAGCGTTCCCTGTGTCTCAGCACCGGTCAGGTTGCTACCCTGCAAATCTGATTGTAGAAAGCTGGCTTTGTTGAGCTTGGCATTCGTAAACACTGCCTCCTTACCATTCACACCGCAGATCAACGCATCTTCCAGATTGGCTTCATTGAATTGTGCTTGATACAGCTTTGCCTTGTAGAAATTGCTACCCTTGAGCATCGCTCTGTTGGCTGAGACGACCGTTAGATCACAGAAACTGAATGAGGAATTAGCAAGCACTGCCTGCTCCAAAGATGCAGCTGTCATGAGGGAACCTGTGAAGTCTGCCTTGGTAGCCATTAGCCCTTCGGCTTCCGCCAATGAGAAGTCGCAGAGTAAGAACTTGCCTCGCATCAGATAGGCTCCGTTCAGCCGAGCTTGTGAAAAACTTGCTAACTCCGCATTCACCTCAATCAGAATCACTCGTTCCATCCTGGCACCGCTGAAGTCGGTACGGACCAGTGATGAAGAACGGAAACTCGTCTCGCCCAAACTGGAATTCTGAAGATTGGTACCGTCCAGATCGCAGTTCTCTAGCGCAGCTTCGCGCATGCTCGCTCCACGCATATCGCAACCACCGAGGATACAAGCCTCAAAACGAACTGCGTCTAGTACCGTGCTCAGAAAAGTGGTGTCGTTGAAGCGGCATCGTCGAAACACGCCACCGGCCAGAGACATCCCATCCAGCTTTATGCTACTCAGGTTCAGATCCCGCAGGGGTTCTCGACGACGGATTCGGCGTTCTATTTCATCTCGGTTGATATCCGCCATGGTTCACTCCTCCGGCAAGTCGATCAAGTACTTCTGGTAAAGTTCCAGAACTGGTTCGTAGGGTCGCGTCTGCACACCATTCTGAGAAAACTGATAGGCCATCCCTTCTGCGTCACTAACCAGATTGAATCTTGTTCGGCGTACAAAGATGGATGTTCCAGCGATAGCTTTGCCTGTCAGAATGACTGCACCTCCATCCATTTGTTCACTGATATCGCTAATCCGCTTAAAGCCTCTGATCTCTCGCATGTAACGATGAGTTTTGCTCACTTTCTGGGCTATTTCTTCTCCAAGAGGAGCCAGGTCTTTCTCATCATTTCCAGTAGGTTTCCCTTTACCCCAACGACGCACGATTGCATCCACTGCTTCGCGTTCTTTACTGAAGTCTGCAACCAGTGATTTGAGTTCATCTTCGCGTTCTCGAATCCGCTTCCGCTCACTTAGTGAAATACCAACTTCCAAGGTTGATTTCTTGGCTCCTTCCTGAGCGCCAACACTTGGCACCAAGACAACATATCCCCCTTCGATCTTACTTCCTGAAACGTCTCCATCCTTGTTCAGGATGCGCACACATTCTCCACCACTCACAGTCGAATCCGTGATATTTCCCAGCACAAACAAGTGCTCTCCAGCTGTGACAGTAGCCTCCATCAGCTCATTGGCACTGAAGGAACCTCCGGCTTGAATCGTCCCTTTCAGGACATTCTGCTGTACATGTATATCACTGGTCGCCCGCACCACCGACTGACCAATGGAGCCGCTGACCTCAATACGGAAGGCTTCCACACGGCAACTGTCTCCGATGTTGCCCTTGACCTGCAGTACCCCATCAAATCGAACAACACCCGCATGGATATTGTCGACTGTCTTGAGGTCATGCACATGGAGGGCGCCGTTGTGGTAGCAGACTACCCCATCCTTATCAGCCACAATTTCGTTACGTGCCGTACCATAGCGTGCATTCTGCCCGGGCACCAATTGGCAGATACATCCTGGAACAGCACTAATCGCACGTCCCTTGACAGTGTATCCGTCATCACCATCGGTCGGTGCATATACGCGTGCCAGGACTTGTCCTGCCTCAACCTTCTGCATCATCGGCACGGTACGCAGATCAATCCCCGAGAGATCGTCATAACCTGAGCGATCCATGAACGTCAGTTCTGGGGTTCCATTTGTACCGTTGCGAGCTCGACCACCCTGAGCTACAGAGATGAAATCATAGTAGCTCTTCTCGTCGATCATCTTCTGCACGGATGCCGTATTGAGACCTTGCACTACGTCATGCTGCTCCAGAAAATGCTCGACCTCCTCCATTGTGACAGTTGCATCGTCCGCCGCTGGTGGAATCAAATTTAGAAACGCGCTCTGCTCATCATGACTGATTTCCACCTGCATCAAAAATTTGCCACTTGTCAGGTCACTGAGTTCCTCAAAGTTACCTGTGCTGCGTTCGTAAATTTCCAGTAGGCGTTCCGGCAGATAAGGCACATCCATGACGTGCAACTCACGCTGAATATCGTCCAAATTGGCAACTTCAGCACCGACCAGCTGTGGTGGAACACGCAACAGCAACCGGTCATCCACAACTGCTAATTTATAAAGTTCCTTCTTTTTTGCCACGTCAGTTTACAATCAAGATAGAGAAGAGGCGAATTGGGTGATTCACTAACTAGGATTACCAGCAAGATCAAGCAGTTGCTGGCGCTCTTCCTTGGAGAGAATCCGATGTTCTCCAGGTCGTAGGGTCCCCAGATCAATACCGCCAATCCGAAAGCGCTTAATTTTGAGCACCGGATAGCCTAATCCGAGGAACATTTTCTTAATTTGCTGGTTTGTTCCTTCGTGAAGAATCACTTCCAGCCAGGTTTTGTCATTGCGCTGATGAAGAATTTTGCTCTGGACCGGCATGTGAGAGCGTCCATCAATCACAGGTCCGCGACGCAATGGCTCCATCTCTGAAACCTGAATCAGACCACGTACTTTCACGAAGTAGCTCTTAGCGATCTTGAAGCGCGGATGCATGATGCGGTGAGCAAATTCACCATCGTTTGTCAGCAGCAGCAACCCTTCTGCGTCGTAATCCAGACGACCCACCGGAAAAAGGCGCTGCGACTTGCGCGGGAAGTAATCAACGATTGTTCGTCGACCTTCCGGATCGCTCAGAGATGTGATGCAATTCTTGGGCTTGTAGAGTGCGTACACCTTGCGCTGTCCGACTTCTGGAAGCCGAACCTTCTTTCCGTCAACCACTAAATGGTCCTGACCTGGGACCATCCGTTGACCCAACTCCGTGACTGTCTGACCGTTGAGGCTGACTATGCCCTCAAGAATCATCTTCTCTGCAGCTCGTCTGGAAGCGATACCAGCCTGAGCAATCACTTTCTGAATTCTAACCGCAGTGTTCTCAACTACCGGAGGAAGACTCGTCGTACTCTTAGCTTGCGGAGGACGCTTCGGCAACGAGGGTTTCGAGCGCTTGCTGGGCCGCTCGCTGACCCGCTTGTTTTTTGCTTTTACCTGTTCCACGACCATATACTTTCTGTTCTACCAAAGCTGCCATCTCGAACTCTTTCTGGTGATCGGGTCCGGTCTGGTGCATCAACTCATACGTAACCAGCACACCAAAGTGCTTCTGGACATATTCCTGTAATTCTGACTTAAAATCCCTCACAGCGACATCTTCGACCCGATCCGGTAACACACTGCTGAAGAGTTTGTGGACGATTCGTGTTACCTCTCGCAGTCCCTGCTTTTCTCGGCTATCTAAGTAGATCGCAGCGAAAAGTGCTTCGACAGCGTCTGCCAACAGGGATGCTTTCTCACGCCCACCCGTCATTTCCTCACCTTTACCCATCAGTAGAAACTGACCGAGATCCAGCGAGTTTGCAATCCGGCGTAATCCACTCTCGTTCACCAGAGAAGCACGCAATTTTGAAAGACCACCTTCCGACAACTCTGGGAATCGATCCATCAGCAATTCACTGATCAGCAGATCCAGTACTGCATCTCCCAAAAATTCAAAGCGTTCATTGTTCTGTTGAGGACTCCTGGCGTTGCCATCGTGAACACAAGATTTATGAGTTAGTGCCTGCTTCAGCAGTTCAGGTTTGCTGAACTGATAGCCGAGTCGATCACAGAGTTCCTGCGTTGGAGCTTGGGGTGGCATTCCGATCTCCTGAACGATTCACTTTTGGTGATGGAGGGGTTCCTGAGGCGGGTCAAGGATACCAAGCTGACACGGCAAGAGTGTACTCAGCGCGGTCGCTGGCACCAAACTCGAACCGTCTGGGGACTATACATCCCGAGCGTCAGATAGTGAAAGGCTCCATCTGCAGCTGTCTGTTCCACTTCCATCTGGGAGACTCCACCCGGACAGACAGTGCGCAGGGCACGCGCTTCTTCCAGTTCGGTCGTCGCAAACAAAGTGCTAATCTCGCGTACTACAGCATCGGGCTCAGGAGGTTGCTCACTGGCTTCCAAATAGAGATGCGTTTGATAGCAGCCGCTGGTACCCAGCATCAAGATGACGCTGAAGATTGCGGTCCGTTTTGCATTGACCATGGGAAGATGATCTTTGTAACGTGAAAAGCCTATTTGACTAAAAATTTCCATCCTAGTGATCTTCCCTGTGATGACAAGTTTTATCGATACCCATTGCCACCTGGACAAGCTCGCACTTTCTTTGCCAGACGCCCTTACACAAGCTAAGGCCGCCCAAGTGAACAAATTGTTGACGATCTCAGTAGATTCAGAATCAATCAACTTTGTGACTGAGACAGCAGCAAATCATGAGGAGGTCTATGGAGCTCTGGGCATCCACCCACACGATGCCGGTCAATACAATGACACCATAGCAGAGCAAATTCGTGGCCTTGCCAATCGGACAGAAATTGTTGCTGTCGGAGAAACTGGCCTCGATTACCACTACATGTATGCAGAGAAAGAGGTCCAACAAGCTGCCTTTACCGCCCAATTGCAGCTTGCTGAAGAACTGCAGCTTCCGATTGTCCTTCATAGCCGTGAAGCAGAAGAGGACACCCTGGAGCTTCTGCAAAAGTACCCTCCCAGTCGAGGTGGAGTGGCTCACAGTTTCACCAGCTCTGCCAAGATGGCTCATCAGTTGGTAGAAATGGGTTGGTTATTGGGAGTCAATGGAATCGTGACCTTTCGAAATGCCCAAGAGTTGCGAGACACTCTGAAGCAAGTCCCCTTGAGTCACCTGATTCTAGAAACAGATTCTCCTTTTCTCAGCCCTATTCCCCATCGAGGTAAGCCCAACGATCCTTCTCGTATTCCCGTTGTGGCCAGCTTTCTCGCAGACTGGCTAGAGATTCCCATTGAACAACTTGCAGAAGAAACCAATGAAAATGCTCAGCGTCTATTCGCTTTCTCGTAGAGGTACCTGCTTCCTGCTTGGTCTACTCGGAGTCTTTCTACTTGGGGCGACGCTGGTACACGCTGAACCTTATCTGGTGGTCTCTGGCGATTTGCGTGGTGAAATCAAGCCCTGTGGCTGTGCAGAGGAAGGAGATATGGGTGGACTCCAGCGTCGGGGGACCGCACTGAGTCATTGGCGCTCAGAACACTCTGATGTCATGTATCTGGATTTGGGAAATAATTTTCCTGAACCCTCTGCTCAGGGAAAGCTGAAGCTAGACTTGATTCAACAGGCGCTGAAACTACTAGAACCTGCCGCTATTCTTCCAGGGCCTCACGAATGGAACTATGGTCAAGCAACCTGGGACACTTCCTTACCCTATTTGCTCAGCAACGCTATCGATTTACTGTGGCCTCAGGTCATCAGTCAGAACGTTGGTGGAGAGCGTTGGGAGATCTGGGGCTACGTCACACCAAATTTGCTCTACCAGAACGAAAACGATCTCCCTAACGTTGTTCCAGTCAGTGATACACTGATTCAACAGTGGCAATCCCAGAGCCAGCCAGGAGCTAAGCGAATGCTGCTCTTCCGTGGTACCTCTGTAGAAGCAGATAGATTTCTGCAGAGTGGGTGGTTCGATCGAATTCTTGTTGGTAGCACCAACGATGATGAACTCAATCAGGTCACAACCTTTGCAACAGCAACTCAGCCCCTACAGATGATCCCAACCAAGGGGCAGGGACTCTATCATGGTTTCTCTTCAAGTGATCAGTTAGATATTCGCTGGCTCCGTCTGGACACTGCTGATTGGGAACCCCTCACACCACTGTTCACGAACTATGATCAAGAGGTCAAACAATTGTTCCTGAGTGGATTGAAGCGGATGCAACAACTGCAACAGGAAACACGATTTGTTGGAGCTGCAGCTTGTACCACCTGCCATACTCAAGCTCATCAAAGTTGGGAATCCAGCCGACACAGCCATGCGTTAGCCACCCTGACAAGGGTCGGTAAGGACTTCGATCCTGAATGCTTGCAGTGTCATGTTGTTGGGTTTCAAAAGAAAGGATTTCTCAGCAATCAACTCACACCTCAGCTTGCTAATGTTCAGTGTGAAAACTGTCATGGATCTGCCCAAGAACACCTCAAAAACCCACTGAATCACCCACCACTGGATGCCCGTCAAGCCTGTGTAAACTGTCATGTCGGCAGCCATTCTCCCAGTTTTAACTTCTCGACTTACTGGCCCAAAATTCAGCATAAGTAGATTTCCTGTTTTTTGGCACACCCTCTGCAGAAAGTAGAAAAAATGATCGAACACAAGCCCACGGTTCGATCTTCAGATGCACAATTTCCCGGGTCCCTGACGTAAACCGAACAAGGAGGTTAGGATGTCACTGACTTTGCGAGAGATGGTTGGCAAACTGGAAAGCCTGACGCGTCAGCAACTGACGATATCACAAGGCTTAGATGTACTCGAAGAGCAGGCTGAGACCTGCAATGAACTACTGATTATCAACGTGATGCGAGATGCATTTTACGAGACAATGCTGGAAGAACAATTAGCGAGTGGAGTTTGAAGTGTTAGTAGAAGGTGTGCTTGACGGAAGTTCTCATTCATTTGCTGGACAAATGCACCCAACTTGGCTTGTTGACAGCGATCAACGCTTTGTTCAGTCAATTACAAGAGATCGATCTGATGCTGTAGGTATTGGAATGATTGATTGCTTTGATATCGCTAGTGAACA
>WTIF01000167.1 GCA_011522845.1 Deltaproteobacteria bacterium | reverse complement strand
GCTTCTCTTCGGGCATCGTTTTCTTTGGCATTGTTCCATCCTGCCATCGTGCTCATAGCGCGCTTACGCTCAATGGCCCCTTCCACTTGTAAGTGGCACTGCATGCACCACCCCATCCCACCAAAATTCTGATCTACCACATGGGCAACTTCCATTTCCTGCACACTCCCATGACATGACTGACAGCGCTGGTCTCCTCCATTTCGGAACAGCATCACCCTACAGGATAGGGAGCGGGGATCTGCATTCAGGTCACAGCCATTTCCCGCGCCATCTATGAAGCGGCCAGCATCGGCATTGATGTGTTGCTTGTGAGGAAAGCGGACAAAGTCTGGGATGTCATGAAGCTTTACCCAGGGAATGGATTCTCCTTTTCCCCAGAAATCTCTCATTTTATCGACTTCAGCGCTTTCAGGTTTCACTAATTCTTGTCCGTGTGGGCCATGACAACCAACGCAGGTACTCACGGGTGGAATTCCGGAAGAATGTGATCGGCGAGCATAGAGATGGCAGTATTGGCAAGCAATGCCATTCTGGCCAACATGTAGTTTGTGGCTGAAGGCGATGGGCTGTTCTTTTGGTTCGGTAGAGATTGGGAAGATCGCAAAAGAGTTCAGTGGAGAAAATAATAAAAACAAGGTTCCTAGCACGAGAGTGCTAATGCCTAGTCGCAGTGAGATCGGATAGGATCGCATGATACTCCAGTTATCGATTGAGTACGAAAGTGAGATCAAAACACACCATTTGAGGAAGATTCAAATTAGTTCCAAGGGACTGCCACACTGAAAAACATTTTTTTTGCTTAGCTGCAAGACCTTAGTTTGATATTTTTCAGTGATGGGTATGGAAGAATTCGTTGTTCTGCCAGAATATGAAAACAATCTGATTTTGTTGGGCGAGTCATCGTTTGCTGGAGAGGGAGAAGAAAAAGCCAATTTGGATCCAAAAGTTAGCGGGAAATCGAGAAGTGCGACAGATTTCGCCAAGGATTAATCGGTCGCTTGTTTGCGTGAATTTCATAGTGCAGGTGTGAACTTGTGCTACGCCCTGTATTACCAGTATAGCCGAGTAGCTCTCCGCGCTGAATGAATTGGTTTGCCTGTACCGCCAGACGGGACAAGTGACCGTAGCGCGTCATGTAATCAGTGGGTTTGAAATTTTTTATTGAAATACCAGACCCATGATCAAGCTCTACCAACAGACCGTATCCGGCGGCTGGTCCGGCTTTTCGGACAATTCCATCGGCTGGAGCGTAGATTGGAGTTCCAGCGGGTCCTGAAAAATCTATGCCGCTATGAAAAGCTGGAAGATTGGTGAATGGGTCACGTCTTTTGCCGTAGTGTGAGCTTACGGAAGGGTCTTCAACCGGAGCAATTGTCGGAGTACTCCGCCAGAGAATTTCATTCCCACTGATTTCTTTGTAGAGGCGCTCTAAGGAATGATGGGTCGAGTGATAGGAGTTTAACTCTTGTTCTAAAATCACACGTGGATCTGGAGGCTCTGCGCCCAATTGCTGCTCTTCTACTGGGAGTAAAGATTCTTCGAGAAAGGGACCGCCTTTGCCGCCCTCGTTTTCGACAGGAGTCGCGGGGACTTCTGCCAACAAACGAATACCTGTGATCTCTTGAATTTTTTCTGTAAGTTTTCGTACCTCTTGTTCACGGGCCTGCATCAGTATGGCGTATTCAGCTAGCTCCTGCTCAGCAGCATTCAAATTTTGCTTTAAGTCCCAAATCTCTTCTTGGACCAACTCTGAGTTGACTGGAACAGTCAGATCTGCTTTCTGTGACAGCGTCAGGTGGTGAAAATCTTTGCTGATCATATTCAGCCAGTTGAGAGGATCTGCTGTAAGGGCTTCGGTGTCCAGCAGAACAGCTCTACATTGATAAGCCCCCTGCTGACAAGCTAGAGAGTGGATCTGTTGGATGTGGTACAGAAGATTTTGCTGAGTGGCACTTTTCTTCTGGGAGTGCGTTTCCAAAGTGGCCAGTTGATCACGCAGATCCTGAACCCTGTTCTCCAAGACCTCAACGCGCTCAGCCTGGCTGGCTGCAATCTCCATTCTTTCGTGAATATGAATCTGTTGTGATTGGCGTTGGGCATTCCATTGCTGTTGTTCGTGCAATTGAACACTTTGCCAGATAACCATCCCACCCAAAAACAGGAACATGCCTAATGCAAGCAGAACTGCGGTGATCAGCGGTGCAGGACGCAAAGGGAAGTGTGTGATGCCTGTTCCATTGTGCCGAAGCAGCAGGATCGATAAATGCGGCATTCGAAAACTCAAAAATAAAGATAGTTGCTCGAGCAATCAGTGTTGGACTTCTGGCCTTTTTACCAGATCATACAGTCTAGCACCGATGAAGATTTCAAGTAATTCAGAATCAATGTGATTGTCTTTGGCTTCAAAGCCCAAAATTTTCAGTGCCCGTTCAGCAGGCATCGCTTTCTTGTAAGGGCGATCCCAAGCAGTCAGCGCATCGTAGATGTCAGCGATGGTCATCATCTTCGATTGCAGTGGGATTTCATCACCAGACAGTTTTCGCGGGTAGCCTTTGCCATTCATTTTTTCGTGATGTGCGTAGGCAATGTCTGGAACATCCTCTAGATGTTCTGACCAAGGAATAATTCTTAGAAAATTGTAAGTATGCGTGACGTGTGACTCGATTTCATCACGATCCCGTTGGTTCAAGGATCCTTTGGGTACAGAAAGTGAGGTGGCCTCATCTACTGAAAGATACGAAACCGGTAAGCCAGTCGAAGGATGCGGGAAGGTTTGTGCCGCTATGACTTGCAACTGATCAAATCCTCCCTGGTCCAGAACAGTTGGTTCGTTGCATCGAATGATGAATTTTAGCTGATCATCCAGTTGCAAAAGTCGTTCATTCATCTCTTGTTGAGTCAACTCTACTTGTTGAAGTGAGTTCTCCTGTAATTCTTCCAGCAAGTAATTCAGTTGCTTACGGGTATATTGAAGTTCGGTCGCCATCCGGATCAAACGGAAACGATCCATCACTGCTTGCTGTTCTTCTGGATAAAGTTTCTTAGATTTGACCAGTACTTTTTCACGTACGCCAATTTTGCCGAAATCATGAAGGAGAGAAGCGTAGCGAATCGTATTGAATTGATCTGGGTTGTAGCGAATATCAGCAAAACGTCCCTCGGACAGCGAACTCACCGTCTCTGCTAGAGCTACGGTGAGCGTGGCAACTCGACTTGAATGCCCGGAGGTCGTTGGGTCTCTAGATTCAATAGCCTTCACGCTCGCATTGATGAAACCATCGAATAGAATTTGGATAGACTCCAGTAAGGAAGCATTTCTGACCGCAATTGTTGCCTGAGATGCCAGAGATTCCATTAAACGCATGTGATAATCACTGAACGGAACAACTGTTTGGTCAACATCTTCTTGGGTATCTAAAACAGCATCTCCGTCGGTCTTACAATTGATGAGCTGAATCACACCGAGTACTTCACCACGTTCATTGCACATTGGGACAGCGAGCATTGAGCGAGTCTTGTAGTTCTGCTGCTCATCGAAGTCACGACCACCCCAGACTAGATTAGAATCATGTAGTTCGTACACATTGTTGATCCGAATCGACTGGCTGGTGCGTGCCACATAGGCATTGACCGTACTGAAGTCAAGAGGAAGAACTTGCTCCTGCAGTTGGGATGTGTCTCTTGAAAGATTAAGTGCGCTGTGGAAGCGCATTTGTTTATTAGCGAGGTAGTTGCTCTGTTCGTGAGGAGTGTCTGGAATCTGTTCGATCAGGTAGATGCTGCATCCATCCGCGTTAGTGAGTTTCATCGCCTTTGCAGCGATCATACGCAGTAACTTATCCAGATCTTTTTCGCTGGATAGAGCGATCCCCAGTTCGTTCAACTCGGAGAGAATCTCATCCGATTTGCTTACATTTGAATGTGTTCGAGTTCTGTCGTGTAGGCGGTTGAAAAACTGGCGTAGCAGGAAATTCCAACGCGTGGGTGTCAAATAAGCTAGGGGATACCATTCGATCGAAGGATGTTCTGGAGGTTCTGCAGCCAAGGTTGGTCCCTCCTCCAAAACGACAATTCCTCCACCAGACTGCAAATAAAGAGTTAGATGGGATTGCCACTGGAAAAGATCACGGCTACGCATGACAATCAGACAGGTTGTTCCCTCAGTTGTATGAGGTAATTCTTCCAGCGAAGCGTAGGCAACAGAAGACACTTGTTGCAGTGGGTCTGCAAGAAATTCCTGATGTAATTTGTCTATGCCCTGTGGATAGAACAGTCGGGAGTCAACCATGATCTACAGATCTATGAAATCGAAATGATTTTAAAACTTTTTATCAAGAGGAGAAGATTCTCACAATCAGACGGGTGCTGCAAGCGGAACATGCAGAGGTTGGCGCATCAATCCAAGTCTTGCCGTTAATTGATCCAAATGTCCCACAGGAAGCCAGAGACGCTGAACGTAATCTTGTCGCACTAGCCAGCGGATAAACTGTGAGTCTGGTGGCAAATCTTCGGTCAGTTTTTGTTGTTGTTTTTCTAGAAAGTTGGCCAGAAGCAAGGCATGTCGTTGACGTAGCGTCTCTTCAAAAAGGCCCATCAAGCCCATCAGTTCACGTTCAAAATGGTTGAATAATATTTTCGATTGCTCGAGCGATTGAGGGTTCTGTTGCTGTAATTTCCGGGTTTGATGCTGAAAAACAGGATACCAACTGTGGACCAAGTAATCATTCCATTCGGCGAGCGTCTGAATAATCTGCATTGCCTTCTGCAAGGGATTGGTCAGGCTGAAGCGCAAGGTGCTACCGACTTGTTGCTGCAGCAGATTAATTCTGAGTTCACAGAGTAACAGCGCTTGGAGGTAGTCGCGTAGGCTCTGCTGATTCTCTTTAAAAAGTTTGTAGGTGGCAGTTGTGACGAACGGAGCATCAGGCCAGCCTTGCAAACATTCAAGGAGTAGATCTGAAGACCAACTTTGAATTTTACCACTTTTCAGTGATTGCCAAGTGAGATTTTGTGGAGGTACTTTACTTGTTTTATTGTCTGATTTTGAATCGTTTTCAAGAACGATATCCCACCAGCCAACACCAAGTTGATGAGCTAGTTTTTCAGCAGAATCCTCAGTGCATCGCAGGATAATCCAGCAATTTTCCCGACGAACATTTTGTGTATTGAGCAGTTCTCCAAGGGGCTTGGAAATCGTTGTGACGGTAGTTGCATCGAGCATCAGTAGATTCCCACCCAGACTCAGATACTGAAGCAAAGCCTCTTCAGAAGCTTTCCAGCGGTAGGTCGAGAGTACTAAACCTAGGCGGGGACTTGGGAAGTCATCTTCTTTAATCAACCAATCGTTGTGATAACCCAGTCTTTGCTGTGTTGCCTGTAACTGCTGCAGGGTTTGTCTATACCGTTCCGCTTCAGCTACTGTGGACATCTGACTTTGTCAGAACGGCACGTCATCTTCAACATAGGGAGCACTGTTTCCTTGGTTGAAATCCTTATTTGATGTGTTGGGTGATGGATTGCGACGGTTGTCCGCAGGCCCTCCACTGGGATATTCATTGCCGTAAACAGCGGGCCCATCGTCAACGCTTCCTCCGCTCCGTTCTGTACCTTCACGAGAGTCTAAGAAGCGCACTTGATTAGCAACGACCTCTGTTCGATATTTTTTTTGACCCTGCTGATCATCCCAACTACGCGTCTGCAATTTGCCCTCAATATACACCATCGAACCTTTTTTCAGATAAGATTGTGCTTGATCAGCTAAGCGATCCCAGGCCACGATATCGTGCCATTCGGTTTTTTCCTGTCGTTGCCCCTGTTTGTCTCTCCAGTATTCAGAAGTTGCGATAGAAAATGAGGCTACAGCGTTTCCAGATTGAGTATATCGGATCTCTGGGTCACGACCCAGCCTGCCAATCAACATGACTTTATTGAGCATACGTTCTCCTTGTTTAGCGTTTTGACAGAGATCCCAAAGCTAGTCTGAGCTTGACTTCAAAGCCTTCTGCTTCTGGAGGAAGGCTTGCTAGCACGGCCAGAATCTCTTTTTCTGCAAAACCCATGTTTTTTAGAGCAGATTGTAAAGAGGC
>WTIF01000052.1 GCA_011522845.1 Deltaproteobacteria bacterium | reverse complement strand
ATTAATTTCTCGTGCAAATACATCGTCTTCTTTTCAGACTTTGAGCGTGTTTGCCCCATTTTCCAACTGTGATCACCAACTATGAAAGCATCCATCACCACGAACGCAAAATTCCAGATTGCCCCAATTGATGACCGCATTTACGGCTCATTTCTGGAGCACCTCGGTCGGGCGATTTACGAAGGAATTTATGAACCAGGTCACCCTTCCAGTAATGAACAAGGTTTTCGAACCGATGTTTTGGACATCATTCGAGACCTGCAGGTTCCTGTCATTCGCTATCCTGGAGGAAACTACGTTTCTGCCTTCAAATGGGAAGACAGTGTGGGTCCCCGTGAATCGAGACCCAAGCGCTTGGATTTGGCCTGGAGATCAATCGAGACTAACCAGTTTGGCATCGCTGAATTTCATGACTGGTGTCAACAAGCCAACACCGCCTACATGATGGCGATCAATCTTGGATCAAGAGGGATTGAAGACGCTCGCAATCTACTGGAATACTGCAATGACAATTCTGGCGCTGCTTGGGGAGACTTGCGCAAACAGCACGGCTACCCGGAACCATTCAATATTCGGATGTGGTGTCTGGGCAACGAGATGGATGGTCCCTGGCAGGTAGGGCACAAAACAGCCTACGAATATGGCCGTTTGGCAAACGAGACTGCCAAGACCTATCGGAAATTTGATGAAGACTTGGAGCTCATCGTCTGTGGTAGTTCCAATGACAAGATGGCGACCTATCCTGAATGGGAAGCCGAGGTGCTTGATCAAAGCTATGAATCCGTTGACTACATCTCACTGCACAAATACTGGAACAACTATCCCAAGGACACTCTCAACTACCTTGCCAGTCACTATGAACTGGATGAATACATTGGCACTGTCCGTAGCGTCATCCAGTACATCAAGGCCAAGAAACGAGCAAAGAATGATGTCTACATCTGCTTTGACGAATGGAACCCATGGTACCACACCAACAAGAGGGACCATGAACTCCTGAAGACCTGGGACTGGCCCGAAGCTCCACACCTGTTTGAAGACCCCTACAATCTGGAGGATGCCCTACTTGTGGGCACAGTGATCAACTCCTTTATCCGCAATGCAGACATTGTCAAAATTGCTTGCATGGCCCAGCTCGTCAATGTCATTGCTCCTATTTCCACTGAAAAAGGCGGCGCTGTCTGGAAACAGACTATCTTCTACCCATATTACTTGGCTTCCAAATATGGTCGGGGCACTGCGCTTCAAGCTCAGGTTGCTTCACCAACATATGATTGTACGATTCGTGATCAGGCCTCCTATCTGGACACTTCAGTGGTTCTCAATGAAGAGCGGCAGGAAATCTCCGTCTTCTGTGTTAACAAGCACCCAGACCAGGCACTGCATGCAGAAATTTCACTGGAAAATTTCTCTGAACTCAGTGGATTGGAACACGTCTGTTTGACAGGCCCAGATCGCTACATGACAAATACAGTGCAGCAACCCGATCGTGTGGTTCCCCAATTGCTGGAGCCACCCAAAGTAAGTCAAACCCAATCAACTGTTTCGCTCCCACCTTTGTCTTTTAACGTCCTTCGCTATCGCTACCAAGGTTGAACATGAGCAACATTCCCCGCAACGAGTATCCACGCCCACAGATGCAACGTAAGGACTGGCTCTGCCTGAACGGTTCTTGGGAATTTGAAGTGGATCAAGGCGACAGCGGACTCCACCGTGGACTGCTGACCAGATCATTGGCCCAAACAATTCAGATTCCTTTTTGCCCTGAATCCAAACTGTCTGGGATTGAGAACCAAGATCACCTGATCTGTGTCTGGTATCGGAAGCGTGTCAAGGTTCCAACAGAATGGAAGGCAGACCAGATCTTGATCCACTTTCAGGCTGTGGATTATGAGTCTACTGTTTGGGTCAATGGTGAGGAAGTAGCTCGACATCGTGGGGGATTCACACCGTTTTCGTGCAAAGTGGATCTGAGCAATTTGACTGCTGACCGAGAGATTGAAATTGTTTTGAGGGCCCGGGATTATGATGATCTCCCGCAGCCTCGAGGGAAACAAGCACGAGGCTTTGCCGGCCATGGTGCTTTGTACGGCAGAACTACTGGCATCTGGCAAACTGTCTGGATGGAGCCTGTTCCCCAGATTCACCTACAACGGCCTCGTCTGACTCCTGTTGGATCCACAGAATCTTTGCAGGTTGTACAACCTTTGAGCATTCCGACCGAGGGTCATCAGGTTCGTTTCCAAATCCTTGCCGATGGGGAAGAGGTTGCCTCCAAGACTCTGAAAACAAATGCTGATTTCACTCTCCAAGCAGATATCCCTTTACCCACAGTGCGACGTTGGACTATAGAGGATCCTTTCCTCTATGAAGTGAATGTAGAGTTGCGGAACACTAGCAATGAAGTCGTGGATTCTTACCAAAGTTACTTCGGCTTTCGAACGGTATCGTTGGATGGCAAGAAGTTTAAACTCAATGGCAAAACGATCTTCCAGCGGCTTGTACTCGACCAGGGTTACTACCCAGACGGATTGATGACGGCTCCTCGTGATGAGGATCTGGTTGAAGATATTCGGCTCAGCTTAGAGGCTGGCTTCAATGGAGCGCGACTTCACCAGAAAGTGTTCGAAGAACGTTTCTTATACCATGCCGACCGGATGGGCTATCTGGTCTGGGGAGAATTTGGAGACTGGGGTGCAGCGAACCTGGGACGCTTTCCTCACCATCAAAGCTTTTCTGCTTCCTACATCACAGAGTGGCTTGAAGCTATTGAGCGGGATTATTCACATCCAAGTATTGTTGGTTGGTGTCCCCTTAACGAAACTTGGGAACCCATCATGGAGGAGATGTCCCAACTCGATGACATCACAAAAGGCATGTTCCTAGCGACCAAGGCTATGGATCCAACTCGGCCTGTGCTGGACACATCAGGCTATTCCCATCGGATTCATGAGACCGATGTCTATGACTGCCACGACTACACCCAGGATCCAGAAAAGTTTGCAGAACATCACTCACATGTTGGCGAAGGGAATCCCTATCAGAATGAGTGGAAGGTAGAGGGGCCTCATCTGCGAGATTATCGTGGACGGCCTCTCAAACAACGTTGGTCAACCCCTTACCGAGGTCAACCCTACTTTGTCAGCGAGTTTGGGGGGATTTGGTGGAACCCGGAAGATGAGCACCGGGACTCCTGGGGATATGGCGAGAGACCAAAAAACATTGAAGAGTTTTATGACCGCTTTGAAAAACTCTGTACGATCCTACTGCAGAATCCGCTGATGTTCGGGTATTGCTATACCCAACTCACCGATATTGATCAGGAGCAAAACGGGATCTACACCTATCGGCGAGATATCAAATTTGACATGCAGCGCATCCGGCGTGTCCAGACCCAGATCGCAGCTATTGAGAAGCTAGACGACTGAATTTTCAGAAGCTTTGCTCTGAATCACAAACACTGACTTACGAAGTGTGCGAAAGAATTCGAGGTTCTATCCTACTTCAGCATCATCTTCACAATCACGATACTCAACGGTGCCGTCTGGCAGGATCGTGTTACAGAGTATAGCATTCTCAAACTGAGTGTTCTCTGTAATTGCCTCCCGCAGGTCGATACCGAACAAGCTCGTATTTGTCAGATCGGCCTCGCTCAAATCGGCTCCATGAATATTGACCCGATGTAAGTTAGCCCCACCTAACTTAGCTCGGGTCAGTACCGCTTTGCTAAGATCTGCTTCTTTCAGATTGGCATTTGTTAAGTCCGCTTCACTAAAATCTACTTCGCTAAGATTTGCCTTGCTGAGATCTGCCCCACAGAGGGAGGCTCTGATCAGCTTAGCTCCTCGTAATTTGCTCTCTGACAGCTTTGACACTGAAAGATCTGCTCCTTCAAGATCAGCCTGTAGCAAATCGACTTCCGTCAAATCTGCATTCTTTAAGTTCGCTTCTGGTAAATTGGCTTCATGCAAATCAGCGAAGAACAGTAAAGCTCCCGACAAATCCGCCTGTGCCAAATTGGCTTGATGAAGATTCGCCCCATTCAAGTCGGCGCCATGAAGATCCGCTCCTACCAGATTGGCCTCCTGCAAATCGGCTTTTGCTAAATTGGCCTTGGAAAGCTTGGCTTCTCTTAAATCTGACGAGTACAGAACCACTTTGGACAAATCAGCTTTCGAAAGATCTACACCAAACAACTCGCCTTTGGGACAAACCTTAGTCTCCAGAAGTTGGCGGAGGTGCTCCGGATCGTGGTGCTTCATTTTGTGTTTACATCTTTCATCTGGAACAACTCAGATCACGAACAGAAAAATTAAACAAACCAGGTCCACTATGGCCAGAACCAGCAGAATCGGCAGATATTTTTTAATGGTCGGATGAAGCATTGGGCTCAATGAAATTCAGCCATGTTTTTCCAGGCTTCCCGCAGTTTCTCCATATTGAATCCAGGTTGTTGGCTGGCATTGATCAGGATCCGCTCCTTGTCAAAAATCTTCTGAGCCATCTCAACAATTTCCTGAACACCATCTTGGGGAACCACCACTGCACCATGCATATCTGCATGAATCAAATCTCTATCTTCCACATCCATCCCATGAACTGTCACGGACCGCCCCCAGTCCACAAGGTGCACCCAAGCATGGGAAGGGTTCACCATTCCAGCCAGCATCTGAAAGTTGTCCTGTGCATCTGGAATATCCCGAACACAGCTGTTAGTGATGACTCCCAAGCAACCAAGACCATAGTGTAAATTACTGTTCACCTCTCCCCAAAACGAACCGTAGCCCGGAATTTCGTCCAAATCCTGGATCACCACGACACTTGGTACCGGCCCCCCCTCTGCAATGTAGCTGTAGTAACTATCACGATCCCAGGCCTCACTTGGCTTGTGCATCGCACGTAATCGAGCAGTCCGCGCATAGCCAACAACAGAGGGTAATTTGGGTCGAGAGCAGAAAAATGGACGGACTGTGAAGCCACGATTTCTACGATCTGGATAGACTGCTTCAATCGCATTACAAACTGTTGGAGTATCTAGTGCTTTCAAGGCCTGAAGAGACTGTTCACTCAGTTGGGTCATTTCAATTACTCAGTTAGGTTGATGAGGTTTGCCAATCAAGGCACCAATTTGAGATACTATATCTCAGCTTATTTATTAAGGTCCACTGTTGTCATTTTATCCGCAAAGAATGCTCTCTGGATGCCACGCACGCTTTCTCCACCATCGACAACGATGTTGGAACCAACACTATAGTTACCTGCCTCGGATGCAAGGAAAATAGCAGCGCCTGCAATATTTCCTTTCTCTCCCACTCGTTTACCAGGAATGTAGTTGCGCATTTCTTCTCTGTAATCCCGGGCAATATGATTCAAATCTGTTGGAAAGTCTCCCGGAGAAATCGTGTTGATGTAGATACCTTCCCAAGCCAGGCTGTCCCCTAAGTGCTTTCCTAGTTGAATCAACCCTGCCTTACTGACCCCATAGGCAAAATTGTAGAAAGGATTGATCTTCCCACAACCATCAATCGAAGCAATATTGATTACTTTTTTTGGCGTTTCAGGAGAGCAATTCACCCGAAAATACGGTAAAAACGCCTGAATCAGAAAGTAGATTGATTTGATGTTGAGATCCATGACTCGATCCCAATCTGATTCCGTAACATCATCCAGCGCCTTGCCCCCATCTGAGATGCCCGCATTATTGACAAGGATGTCGAGTCGGGACTCCTTCTCGGCAAACTGAGATACTAGTTGTTTGATACCAGCAATGTCCTTTAAATCTGCAGAGATGATCTCACACTCTCCCAGCTTGGAAAGTTCTTCTTGCTTTGCCTTCAGTTGGTCTGCATTGCGAGCCACTAGGTAGACCTTAGCTCCAAAGTTTAGGAATCCTTCGGCAATCATCGCTCCGATTCCCATCGAACCTCCAGTGACGACTGCCACCTTATTCTTCAAAGAGAAAATATCTTTCATCCCGAGCCTTTCAAAGTTTGAATGTAATGTGGATGCCTGACTAACCTAAGCAGGTTGATGATTCGGAATCCTTAAACTAGCCTCTGCAGACAGTCCAGTATTTTGTTGGAATTCTAGCAATGAAAAATTCAAACATCACCAGCAAGACTTGAGCTT
>WTIF01000322.1 GCA_011522845.1 Deltaproteobacteria bacterium | reverse complement strand
CCCTATGGAAAAAAACTCTGGATATCAATTTGACCGGAACTTTTTATGTGTGTAGGGCGGTGATCACGGGTATGCGTCAGCAAAACTATGGACGAATTGTCAATATTGCCTCCATAGCTGGTAAGGAAGGGAACCCAAATGCTTCGGCTTATTCCGCATCCAAAGCGGGTGTGATTGCCTTGACGAAATCACTCGCCAAAGAAACAGCGGATTTAAATATTTCTGTCAATTGCATCACTCCAGCTGCAGCCCGAACAAGGATTTTTGAGCAAATTAGCGAGGAACATATTCAGTATATGCTCTCAAAAATTCCTAGAGGCCGTTTTGTTCAGGTTGAAGAGATTGCTGCGATGGTCTGCTGGATTGCTTCTGAAGAGAATTCCTTTACGACTGGAGCCGCCTTTGATCTCTCGGGTGGACGAGCCACTTATTAAAATTTCAAACACCAAATATTCCGGAACTGATGACCAATCCAATTTACTCAGATCTTGCGGGCAAGAGAGTGTTTATCACTGGTGGGGCCAGTGGTATCGGCAAGGCCATTGTGGAAGCGTTTTGTGCTCAAAAAGCAGAAGTTTTCTTCGTAGATTTGAACAATGAGGCTGGTCAAGATCTTTGCCAGAACTTATCAAATGCTGGGGGAAGTACCCCGACCTTTAAAGCGATCAATTTGCTGAAGATTGACGAATTACAGGACTGGATTCGTGAAATCCACGCTCAGCATGGTCCAATCCAGGTATTGGTCAATAACGCAGCCAACGACACCCGGCACAAGCTTGAAGATGTGACCCCAGAGTACTGGGATGAGCGCATGGCTACCAATCTGCGGCACTTCTTTTTTACGGCTCAGGCCGTTCTGCCACAGATGAAGGAAAATGGTGGTGGATCTATCATCAACTATGGCTCCGTATCCTGGATGCTCAAGCAAACGGGGATGCCGGCTTACACCACAGCAAAATCGGCGGTTTGGGGATTCACAAGATCCCTGGCCAATGAAGGTGGAGCAGATCGAGTCAGAGTCAATATGCTTGTTCCCGGATGGGTCATGACCGAGAGACAATTGACACTTCACGTTACCCCAGAAGGACTGAAACAATTGGAAGAGCGTCAATGTTTGCCAGATCATGTTCAACCAGAAGATTTAGCGCAAGCTACGCTGTTTTTGGCTTCAGATGCCAGCCGCATGATCACAGCGCAACAACTGGTTGTTGATGGTGGCTGGACATGACAATCAACTCACGCTGGGGAAATGTACTGAAAGATGTTTGGAAAGATTCACTCGAGATCAGTTTTGAGCTATTCAAAGTGATGATTCCAGTGGTGATCTTGGTGAAGATCTTACAGGAACTCGGTGCGATCACAGTTCTTGGAGAGTGGTTAACACCCTTGATGCAATTCTTGGGTTTGCCTGGATACACCGGTTTGGTTTGGGCGACTGCATTGTTTACTAACTTTTACGCTGCTGTCTTGGTATACATCAATCTAATGGGCGATGTTGAGACACTCAGTATTGCTCAAGTTACAGTACTGACTTCAATGATGCTTTTTGCGCATAGTTTGCCAGTTGAACTGAGAATTGTTCAGAAGACAGGGCCAAGAATCTGGAGTATCGGCCTATTGAGAGTTGGCTCAGCGATTGTGTACGGATACATACTCCATCTCGTTCAGTCTGCCATGAGTTGGAATCAGCAGCCGGCCCAGCTAGTTTGGGAGCCTAGTCCAATAGAGCCTGGAATTATAAACTGGGTTCTAAGTGAAATCGAAAACTTTTTTTGGATTTTCGTAATACTTGTCGGACTCGTTGCTCTGATGAAAATCTTGGATGAATCGGGTACAACCAGATTTCTTCAGACTCTGTTGGAACCTATTTTGAGAGTTCTTTCGATCAGTAAACAGGCGACTAACTTAACTGTAATTGGAATTACCTTGGGATTAGCTTATGGCGGCGGACTAATTTTGAAGGAAGCAAGATCAGGATTGTTATCAACAAAAGATATTTACTTCTCGCTTGCGTTGATGAGCATCTTCCATAGTGCTATCGAAGATACGTTACTCATGCTGCTACTGGGTGCGGATTGGGTAGGCATTTTGGTTTGTAGATTCTTATTCAGCTTCTTTGTCTTGTGGCTTCTGGTCAAAATTGTTGGACATTGGTCAGAAGCAAGATTCAATTTTTGGTTTTGGCACCAAACAACTTAATAATCCGTTGCATCGTGATTTGTTGTTGCGAACACTTAACTATGTCGACTCCCAATAAGTCTGCTAAGATTTGCCATTTCTATAGCCGCCTGCATGGCGTATCTTCCTTGATTTCCTGCCTTTGTCCCTGATCGTTCAATCGCTTGTTCAATCGTATCTGTAGTGAGCAGGCCAAAGATTGTGGGAATGCCTGTGTCTGCACCTACTGCGGCCACTCCGCTGGTCACGGCCGAACAAACGTGATCATAGTGCGAAGTTGCACCCCGAATGACAGCTCCTAAACAAACAATTGCGTCATAGGCTTCGGTTTCTGCAAATTGACGGGCGGCAGTTGAAATTTCAAAAGCACCTGGAACTCTCGTAAGCAGTAGCTCATCCGGACTACCACCAAATTGCCGGAAAGTGTCTGATGCGCCTTCGATGAGTCGGTCGACGATCATTTCGTTAAATCTTGACGCAACTATTACGATCCTGAGCCCCTCGGCTAATAAATTTACTTTGAGTTCCTGCATAGTATTCCGATGATTCAGGATTTGGAAAGAGTATGCTCACACAATTCACGGAGCATTCGAAAATTATAAATGCCTGAGTCATGTCCGTCATTCCAATAGAACCTGAGCGCATAATTTCCAACGAATTCACTTCGCGATGGCTGAATGTCTTGACGAATATCAGAGGATTTTAAGATCTTCTCACCTGTGAGCTCGTTTACACACAGTGCGCATGGACAGGCATCTCTCAGATCAAAGTAGGGAAGTCGGGCCTCCATTCCATCTTTCCAAAGCAAATATAAATCATTTTCGACGAGGACTTTTTCTATGCGTCTTTTTCGGAGGTTTTGCATCAGGAACTCAAGGGTGTTGGACATCCCAAGTCAGATCTCCTAATTGTCGAACTTTAGCCAAACAGGCCCCGTATGGAGAAGGTCCGGCCCATTCATCAGGAGAAATCATTGTTAATTGAGGGTCTCCAGCGTTTTCATAGAGGTAGTAGTCTTGATGAACTGCTGGTTTGAAACGCATGCTTGAAGATCGAATTTTCTGGCGAATATCAGCTTGCCATTCCACTAGCTGTGCTTGCTCCAGTAATAAGTGTGCTTGAGCCTGCAGGCGAGCAGCTTCTTGGTTTGCTGTATCATTTGTTCGAGCCAATCCCGCATCCAACTGGATAGTGAATTCGGTGATTTTTTCGGCAGGTGTTGCGATCTGGACCGGGTAGGTCTTTTCTTTTTTTTGGAGGAGGTTTTTAGGGATCGTCAGGTCAGACATATGAGCCGCTTCAGTTCAATGGTTTTAAGATAATATAATTATTCTGCAACAGAAGCGGGTTGCTGTCATCAAAGAATTCAAAATGATTTATGATACCAGCAGATTATTTCATCAGTCTTAATATTTTTGCCAAGCTATCGTAGCAATCCTTTGCTAGTTCTAGTTTGCCCTCTTCTAGTGCAGCGTTGGCAATTCGGTTGTAGCGCTCCTGGAGAAACTGGAGGTTGGCAGCAGATTGTTCATTTTGTGGGTCAGTTGAATTTTCTGCTCCGTCTGTAGATGATTCTGAAATATTTTCAGTACTAACCAGTGTTGCATCGGCACTTTCAAGGGATTCTAATTCTTGAAGATCCTTTGTTTCCGGGGAAATTTCTTGTTCTAAATCTACCTCCAGTGCTTCTTCGTATTGCTGCTTGTCTTCAGAAGAAAAACTCTCAGCATTATTTTCAACCTGTTCACTACTCTCTTCGGCGTTGAGATTTTCTCCCATCTCATCCGAATCCATAATTTGTGAAGTTTCAGTATCGGGTGATTTCCTCTCTTCTTCTATCGAGGTTTCCTCAGCCAATTCAATCTCTGGGTTTTCTGGCTGCTGCCCCTCTCTTTCTTCTTCAACCTCGTCCTCTTCAACCGATATTTCTTGTAGGTCATCAATTTCTGAAGATTCATCATTCACTTCATCAGAATTCAATTTTGAATCTAATTTTTGAGAGTCTGGAGTTTCACCTTCGAGTATTTTGTTGTCAATCTCAGCATACTCTGAGTCTGGGGTAAAATCCTGATCTAGTTCCTCTTGTTCAGATGTTGATTGATTAGGATGGTCGGAATCTAGGGCCTGATTCACAATTTCATGATGATCTTCATTTGCCAGATTCTCAGGATTTTCCTCAGCTAGATCCTCTTCGGAATCTAAATCCAGTTCAACTACCAAATCCTCCTCGTCTTCAGACTCTTCCTCATCGTCTACAGCACCTCCGTGCGATGCTTCGCTTGCGAGTAATTCAACTTCAGATGGAGTCAAAACTTCAAGAGGCTCGTTCGCATCTTCAGTCACCAAATTTTCTGAACTTTCAGATGCCTCATGAGATTCTGAGTCATCGTCAATGATTGGTTCATCAGCAGGGGTAACATCATCAGGCATTCTTGAGAGAACAAGTTTATCACCTTCAATTAATTCCTCAGGTTCAACGGGTTGAGCTTCTGCTGACTCATTTGTTGAATCACCCAAATCTGAAATGGCATCCTCAGAAGCTTCAACTTTGCCAATATTCTCCTTAGCCTCAGAAATTCCCAATTTGGTTTCAGAACCCTCTAAATTGTCCTCGCTTAGTTCTTCGTCGTCACTCTTTGCAACTTGAGGCGGTTCTGCTGATTCTTGAAGGAGAAGTGATTCAGGATGGATCTCTTCTGCTGCAGAGTCTTTGATAGAAAGAGCTTCTTCCTCCTCTGCTAACTCTTCCTGAAACCATGATTCTGCTTCCTCTTCTTCAATATCTTCCTCAACCTCATCGAGGTTTGAATCGCGTTCATCATCAAGCTCAGAATTTAGTTGAACTCTGTGCACTGACTGAGCTTCAATTTGCTCAGCTTGTTCGATGGCTTCGTTGATTGATACAAGCTCTGCATCATCCTCATCAATAGGGTCTGTAGATTCTGGGTTTTCCTCGTCTGATTCTTTGCTGTCCATTGCATCAGCACTCTCAAAACCCGCCGTCGAGTTCCCTTGTAATTCTTGGGCTACAGCTTCTGCAACGGCTCCAAGGTAAGTCGAAGAATCTGCTCCGTTTTCCTCACCAGCAGTATCCGAGTTTGTCTCATTATCGATCACCTTGTCATCTTCAGCGGATACCTCTGTAGATTCCTGCTGAAAAACTGAAGTGGGTGCAGTAGCTGTAAGGTTAGGTAGGACAACGGGTGCATCATCATGAGGAATTGTGTTTGGAACTAGAGATTGCAATTGGGAAATCCAACTTTTGACGTCCACCAACAACGTATCAAATATTGGGTTACCCTCTTCTGATTGAAAAGAATAGTAACTTGTCTGATTTTCAATATCAGCAGCAATTTCAGCAAGTTGATTAAGAATTTTCCACTCTTTTTCAGTATTTGGAGTGGTTGTTTGTTCCGTCGCCTGCATGAACCCTCATTCGAAGTTGGAGCTTGTATTAAGACCGAAGCTATTGTCCAGTGAGATTCTATGCAAAACCAAGAACATTTCAGAGGTAAGCTCAAGATTTTGAACTGAGACAACCTTCTAAAATTGCTCTGCGAGAACCTGCCAAGCATGAGTCGATGTCTCCAAAGCTAGCACAACTCAACCTGAATCGACAAAGCTGCATAGATGAAAAAAACAATCTAAAACTGGCATTTTCCATGCAGCATATTCTGGCAAATGTGCAAATAAAATTAAATAAATCGATGGAATTATCAGCAACATTCAGAGATATGGAAACCTTCATTCGAGGGCTTCAAGATCAAATATGCAATGGGTTAGAAGCCTTTGAGCCAATTCAAAGGTTTCAGCAAGATATTTGGGAAAGGGAGCAGGGTGGTGGTGGCTGGACAAGAATACTCAGTGGTGGTCGAACCTTTGGAAAAGCTGGAGTAGATATCTCTTCCATCCATGGAGCGATGGCGAAAGAGCTGGCTTCCAAACTCAGGGTTGAGGAAGGTCTT
>WTIF01000174.1 GCA_011522845.1 Deltaproteobacteria bacterium | reverse complement strand
CCCATACGGCACATTAGCAATGTGCTGGTTTCAGCCACTCACCCACTCCTCCGGAGCAGAACCGCTTGGCGGAGGGAGAGGGATTCGAACCCCCGAAGCTCTCGCTTAACGGTTTTCAAGACCGCCGGTTTCAACCACTCACCCATCCCTCCAAAAGCCGAAAAGAATAGGCTGCTGACGTGGAGAATGCAAGATTATTTTCTGGAAATCACAGGGCAGATTTGTCTGACCGCAGCTAGCGTTGGCTACGAATTACCACGGTCAGAAAATAGCGGCAGGAGGGCCGAGAAAGTACTCAGCTCAGCAGTTGGACAACAGACTCAGCACGGGCATTTGCCTGCGCCAGCATTGCAGTGGAAGACTCAACCATGATCTGATCTCGCGTGAACTTGGTCATTGCTTCGGCCATGTCTGCATCACGGATCACAGATTCTGAACTGATCACGTTCTCGTGAGCAATTCTCAGATAGTTCAGGTTGCTCTCCAGGTTGTTCTTCTGAAAGGCACCAATTTCAGCACGAGTCGAAGAGACTTCTTCCAACGCTCGATCCAGAACCCTCATCGAGTCCTGAGCCTTGACTGGATTCGTGACATCTACCTCAGACAAAGAACTGAAGCCACTCACATTCTCAACTCCCGTTCCCAGCTTGTCCGTACGCATGTTGCGGAGGGCCAACGAAGTCGTCTGTGAAGGATTGGATCCAATTTGGAAGACTAAAGAGTTCTGAGCAAGAGTGACATTACCAGCGCTAACCCCCGACAAGTTGCCCAGTGCAGTCTCTGACATCTGCATCGGCGGATCAAGAGAATCCGGGATATCTGCTGGATCTGGCTCGCCTGGCAAGGCCAAACCGGTGTAACGTACCGCCAGGCCATCTGTACTGGCATTGCCCGTGTTTCCGGTCAGGACTTGTCCTTTTCCTGTTGCTTCCTCTCCGTTGATCTCACCCGCAACATCCAAACCGTTGGCAATCGTATCATACACGTCGCTCTTGGTGGATAGGATCCCTTGCGTTGTGCTGGAAACCTTGAAGCTGTGCTGGCTGCCAAATTCCTTGTGACGAAGGCTAATGAGCTGTGGAGCGTTTGCTTCTGTCTCATCTTCGGGAGTTCTCATCAACTCCACATTCAAACCCGCTTCTTGGATCGCTGCGTTCAGAGCATTCAAGTTGTTTTCAACCGTCTCACCTTTGATCGTCCTGAAGTTGACCGTTTTCGAACCCTCAGTAATGGTCAATTGCTCGCCACGATCAATGATCTCATTATCCAGGGCAACCATTCCAGCCATCTGGGCACGTCGGGCTGCTTGATTCAGAACCACTTCGTAACCTGAAGCTCCTGAACTCTGTGTGGCTTGAGTCGCTCCCACAAATTCCAGGTTTGCTCCAGAAGTCACTCCTGTCGCACCCTTGCTGCCATCCAGCAACACCTTCATCCCGAATTGTCGGCTTTGTACGACTCGGTTGATGGTAGCCAAGATGTTATTGATCTCTTTTTGATCAGCTTGCAGCATCACCTCATCATTCACTGCCTCGTTGGCAGCATGCACTGCCAATTGTCGGGCTGTGATCAAAGCAGAACTAACTTCATCGAGAGCCGCTTCGGCAGTTTGCACCATTGAAATTCCAGCTTCCGAATTATCAATAGCTTGCTTTAAGCCTGCTGTTTGGGCACGTAAGCGCTCACTGATCACCAAGGAAGCCGGGCCATCTGCTCCTCGGTTGACCTTCAAGCCTGACGAGAGTTGTTCCATCGCCTCGGCTTGTTTACCATTGTTGACCACTAGGTTGCGGTGCGTGTTGACCGCAGCGATATTGGTATTGACTCGTAGAGACATTTTTTATCCTTTTGCAAGGAATTAGAGAAATTCTCTGCTCCTGTCTCATGAAGCAGAGTGATTTCACTTTCTGATCTCTCCCTATCTCTGATCATCCTTGATCTGAGGGAATGGGCTCAATGTCGAGATCAGTTTTTGCTAATTTAGTTAACTTTCATTATCTAGATTTTGACGATCTCTGTGGAAGAATTTCCAGAGATCGCCTTCACTTCTCCTATCTTAAGCCAGTAGGCTCAGTACGGATTGAGACCGTGCGTTCGCCTGAGCCAACATCGCCGTAGAAGACTGAACCATGATCTGGTTGCGCGTGAAATTCGTCATTTCTTCGGCCATATCGGCATCACGGATTACAGACTCTGAACTCATCACGTTCTCATGAGCGATTCGCAGGTAGTTCAGATTGCTTTCCAGATTGTTTTTCTGGAAGGCTCCAATTTCTGCCCGAGTTGAAGATACTTCTTCCAGAGCTCGATCCAGCAGCCGCATACTGTCTTGTGCTTTCACAGGCGCAGTCACGTCGATATCTGCCAAGGACTGAAAGCCACTCTCCGTATCAACGCCTGTTCCCAGGCTGTTGGTTCGCATGTTGCGGAGAGCCAGGGAAGTGGTCTGCTCTGCATTCGAGCCAATCTGGAAGATTAGAGAATTCTGAGCCAGGGTGACCGTACCTGCCTTGACCGGATCCAGATCTCCTAACGAAGCTTCGCTGAGCTGCATTGGAGGAGTCATGATTGGTGGAATGTCTGGAGGACTTGGCTGGCCTGGTAGTGCGTCACCAGTGTAGCGAATCGCTAGGCCGTCCGTGTTCTCGTTGCCGACGTTGCCTGTTAAGATCTGGCCCTTGCCTGTTGCTTCCTCTCCGCTGATCTCACCAGCCACATCGAGCCCATTGGCAACCGTGTCGTAGACGTTTCCTTGAGAAGACACCAGTCCTGCTGTTGAACTGGCTACCTTGAAGGAATAGTCACTTCCAAACTGCTTGTGACGCAAACTGATGATCTGTCCATCGTTTGCACCCGTCTCATCTTCTGGTGACCGGATCATATCGATGTTTAATCCGGCTTCTTTGATCGCGGCGTTCAACGCGTTCATGTTGTTCTCAACAGTCTCTCCCTTGATGGTTCGGAAATTCACTGTCTTTGAACCTTCTGTGATCGTAATTTGTTCTCCACGATCAATAATTTCATTGGTCAGGGCCGTTGTGCCAGTGACCTGTGCACGTCGAGATGCCTGAGTAATACTCACTTCGTAGCCAGTGGCTCCAGAACTCTTTGTCTCCTGTGTGGCACCGACGAACTCCAGGTTCGCTCCAGAGACCACACCAGTTGCTCCCTTGCTGCCATCCAGCAATGTTTTGGAGCCGTATTGGGTATTTTGAGCGATTCGATTGACTGTGGCTAAAATGTTGTCAATCTCCTGTTGATCTGCACGTAACATCACATCATCGTTGACAGCTTCGTTCGCAGCATGAACTGCCAGCTGCCGAGCTGTGATCAACGCAGAACTTACCTCATTCAACGCAGCCTCTGCTGTTTGGACGAGTGAGATACCAGCTTCAGAGTTGTCGATTGCTTGCTTCAAACCAGCAGTTTGGGATCGCAAGCGTTCACTGATCACGAGTGAAGCGGGACCGTCCGCTCCTCGATTGATCTTCAGACCCGATGATAAGCGTTCCATCGATTTGGTCTGCTCAGTATTATTGGTAATCAAATTCCGATGTGAATTGATTGCTGCAACGTTGGTGTTGACTCGTAATGACATTTTTTCATCCTTGAAAATTTCGGACTTACTTGTCCTGGTTTTGGGCTACTTCACGTCCCTGTGTCGTACTCCCGAATTGTTTCACTCAGGGTGAAACATGATGGTCCAGTTTCATAAAAAGCCTTCTTGGCTTTCGTGACATGAACTGGGTTGAAAAATCCTTTTTTCTTAGTCGGAAGAGTTTTTTAAAAACTGGAGCCAACTCCTAGTTTTTTAAAAACTTGGATAATTAAGATTATCTTTATTTGAGAATGGTTGCGTATGATCGAACTTTTTCAGATCAATCGTTAATTACCGCAAACTCTCGATGTCGAAGAACAAAACTAAATACAACTACTTCATCGGGAATGGCCCGTGGAGAACCCGTTGAGATTCTCCACATGAACACTACGACTTAGCCGTTCAACAAGCGGAGAACGGATTGTGCTCGTGCGTTCGCTTGAGCTAGCATCGCAGTCGAGGACTCCGTCATAATCTGGTTACGTGTGAACTTGGTCATCTCTTCGGCCATGTCCGCATCACGAATCACAGATTCTGAACTCAATACATTCTCATGGGCAATTCGCAGGTAGTTGAGATTACTCTCCAGATTATTCTTCTGGAAGGCACCAATCTCAGCACGTGTGGAGGACACCTCTTCCAACGCCCGATCCAGAACTCGCATCGAGTCCTGAGCCTTTATCGCATTGGTCACATCAACATCTGCCAAAGACTGGAAACCACTTGTATTCTCGACCCCTGTTCCCAGGCTGTTAGTACGCATGTTGCGCAGTGCCAAGGAAGAGGTTTGCTCAGCATTCGAACCAATCTGGAAGACCAGGGAGTTCTGTGCAAGCGTGACAGTACCTGCGTTGACTGGTGCGAGGTTTCCTAAATCTCTCTCTGCAAGCTGCACTGCAGGCTCCAGAGAATCTGGAACATCTGGAGGATTCGGTTGTCCAGGCAGGGCTTCACCAGAGTAACGAATGGCCAAACCGTCAGTATTGGCATTTCCAACGTTGCCCGTAAGAACTTGGCCTTTGCCTGTTGCTTCCTCGCCGTTGATCTCACCAGCGACATCCAAGCCATTAGCGATCGTATCGTATACATCGCCTTTGGAAGAAAGCAGCCCTTGAGTAGTACTCGACACCTTGAAAGAGTGTTCGCTGCCAAACTCCTTGTGGCGTAAACTGATGACCTGTGGTGCGTTCGCACTTGTCTCGTTCTCAGGAGCCCGCATCAGTTCGACATTGAGACCAGCTTCCTTGATAGCCGCATTCAAAGCGTTGAGGTTGTTCTCAACCGTCTCACCCTGAATCGTTTTGAAGTTAACGGTCTTGGATCCCTCAGTGATCGTCAGTTGCTCACCACGATCAATGATGTCATTGGTCAATTCGACTGTGCCCGCCATCTGGGCCCGACGGGCTGCCTGGGTGAGGCTGACCTCATATCCAGTTGCTCCAGAACTTTGGGTTGCTTGAGTAGCACCCACAAACTCCAGATTGGCACCAGACACCACACCTGTCGCACCTTTGCTGCCGTCAAGCAGTGTCTTGGTGCCATACTGAGTGTTTTGAGCGATGCGATTGACCGTGGCCAAGATATTGTCAATTTCCTGCTGATCCGCACGAAGCATCACATCATCGTTGACCGCTTCGTTGGCAGCGTGAACCGCCAACTGCCGAGCAGTGATGAGAGCTGAACTCACCTCATCTAGCGCTGCTTCAGCAGTCTGTACGAGAGAAATTCCAGCTTCTGAGTTGTCGATCGCCTGCTTCAAACCAGCGGTTTGAGATCGCAAGCGTTCGCTGATCACCAAGGATGCAGGACCATCTGCTCCTCGATTGATCTTCATCCCAGACGATAAACGCTCCATCGACTTGGACTGCTCAGTGTTGTTGGTGATCAAATTACGATGTGTATTGATCGCAGAAACATTAGTATTTACACGCAAGGACATACTTCCTCCTTGAAATAAGGAACTTTTCAGAATCCTTCCGGAATCTGAGAGTTACAGGAATAGTCACCTCCCTGTGTCATTCCTTTAAGGTACTTGCCGCAAAACGGAATACTCCCATACCGTATTCCCGGAAAACGCTCGGAGGCCCATTTCCGTGTTGCTTTGCAACAACTTGGTTCCCATCTCTCGACGGGGACATCGGTTTCGTAGACTCCTTGGAGGAGTCCACATAAAATTAAACGTTAGATTTTGGGGATAAATCGATATCCGACTAAAGCCTTCTCCTGCTCCATTCCACAGATTTCTGGCCTGCACTGCTCTAAACGGAATAAATTTGGTTCCCATCTCTCGATGGGGATACCGATTGCGTGGATTCCTTGGAATAATCTACACGAGAGTAAACGTCGGATCTCAGGGGAAATCGACATCTTACTAACGCCTTCTCTGTTTAGTAGATTGCTGGTCTGCAGTTCTCTGGACGGAATAAATTTGGGATTAGTCGGTCTTAAAAATTGAAAAATCTGGAAAACTTTAGTTATCTGGATTTTGAAAAGCTGACCCAAATTTCCTAGACATCGCCCGCCATTGAATTTTGAAATTCACTGACCAGGCACC
>WTIF01000420.1 GCA_011522845.1 Deltaproteobacteria bacterium | reverse complement strand
TCAATCTGATCTGAGTAAAGCAAGCCTGCTGATAATTTTTCTGCACTGTGGCGGCTAGGAATCCAGCGGGCAACCTTGCGAGTATTGAGTGAGACACTTTGAGAGTCGCCACCACTGCAGCTTGATGCTGTAGGGAGCAGATCATACAGATCCATCAGCGTTCGAATAGGTGGGTCTGTAATTACCTGTTCCATGACGCCATCTTTGAACAGACGAACCAAGCGAGTCAGCGATTCACGATGAATCTGATCTAGAACATTGAGTAGTTCAAAAACTTTACGACGTTCTTGGGCGTCTTCAATCTGTTCCAATGAAGAGACAAGATAGTCAGCCCTCGCTAAAAGCTGATCCCACTCTTCATTGGTCATAAATCCACGCAGGGCTTGTGGCTCAAATTCCTGCGTGCTGTTGTCAGTGGTGTTTGCAGCGGCTATGGTCGTCTCCATCGCAACATCCGTCTACACATTCGTAGTGTCCGGGCTGCTGCATTTCGTTGAATGATTCAATGAATAGTTGTCCACCTTCCTTGGTGCCAGCCTCTAAAAATTGGTAACCACCACGGGCGTTCTGCTCCATGCGTCCTGTTTCACACAGTTCCTGTAAAATTAACTCTACCTGTTCGGCTGGTTGATTCAAAAAAGGACTCAGTGCCTGCGCCGTAAATTCATTCCCAAATCCTTCTCCTTGATACCAAAAGCAAATTTCCAGGATTTCCTCTTTGTTCACCAATTCATCAAGAGCGCTGTTCATTTAATTTACGTAGTTGAGGTATTGCTTGAATTCATATTTGGTGAATAATTCTGAGTCTACGAGATCATTGACTGACTTATCCAGAACAGTTCCCATTCTGGCGTCTCCATACTGTGCAACGCACCCTGCCAGATCAGCAATGCGTTTGCGTACTACATCTGGATCAAAACCGAGAATATCTGAAAGATTTGCTTCTGATTCAGAACCCATATTTTCAGCCATTACGATCTCTCCAAAGGCATCTCCAGGTAGATCTACTTCTACGGTGAAGACTTCGTCTGGCCAAACTTTGAAGTAGTCTCCAATGACTAGTGTGTTGTCAAGAGAGACAACTCCTGTGACTCCCTCGTAAACCCTCTCCTGTAACTTCAAGGTGGACATCTCTCCTCCACGCCATCTATGAACAACTACGTTACCAGGCTTCAGGCAGCCAGCGGAGCTTCCGATGAGGACAGTACGGTCATAACTTGTCTGTTGATCTTGCAGTCGTTGAGTAACGTGGATAGGACTCCAGGTCATGTTTTCGATATCAACGACGGCAGTTCCCCAATCTCTACTCTGCAAATCCTGCATTAACAACGGTCCAAGCGGATAACCGTCTAAGATTGGGGAGTGCCCAACAATGCCGATCAGCACTCGCATCAACTCAGTTTATCCCACAAGCGCAGGTAGTTACCTCTCGAGTGAATACATGGTCAGAGCCTTCCACCATTGTATGGGTTGTACAGGGCATACATGGGTCAAAACTACGGAGTGCTCTTAGGATATCGATACCTTTGAAATCTTCAGATGTTTTAAAGTTACTTTCGAGAATGGGTGTATTCAAAACAGATTTTTCATAAGGACCAGGTTCACCCCAAGGAGTCTGGGGGCAAGCGTTGATCGTAGAAGGCGTAATGATTTGATAATTTGTGAGTAGCCCGTTTTCGATTTCGCAGTGATGTGATAGGAAGCCCCTTCCTGCTCCCCAAAAACCAGCACCGATGAATTTACCTGTTTCAGGAATCTTGAACGGTGTGGCAACTTCACGCTCCCCTCGCTTCCAGAGATCCATTGCCCTGACCCAATTTTCCATGTTTACCATGGCGTTGTAGGCTACTGCATAGGCACGTGCTCGATTACGTTCGATCGCATTCCAGACTGGTGGAACTTTCCATTCGATTTTCATCTCTGGTAACTCAGCACCTTTACCTACGTTCAGAACGAGACTGTTGCCTGTAGATTCAAAGAATTCACTCTTTGGCAACATGTTGGCCAAGGCTGAAATGTACATTCGCGAATAGGCACCGGCCTCGAACACGTGACGATCCCATGTTGGAGTGGTAGACCAACTGTAGCGCTCTTTCCAATTTTGCTGGCCAGGTCGTGGGATCGTTGTTTTGTTCCAAGGATGGTAAGGGCTCAGTGGAGCGCCAAGAGGATCCGTTTTGTATGGGTGATCTTCCCACATCTCATAGTAGGAATGCTCGATAAATTCTTCGATCCCTACATTAAGGTCTTGCAGTCTTGTAGTCACTAATTTGCCGTTGATCAATGCACCTGGTGTAGACCATCGCTTTTCACCCCAAGTGTTGCAGTTCTCGTATGAAGCGTCGTAGTAGTCCTCGTGATCCCATTGACCAAAATCAACCATAGTCGCATCTAGCTTACCAACTTCTTTGAAGCGTTCATCGCACTCATAGAAGAAATCATAGATGTCATCCCAAATGCCCACACACTTCTTGGAGTAGTCGAAAAACTCTGAGAAGCGAATGTAGAACTCATTAAAAGTGGTAGTACTGAGAGTGGTGGTAACTCCTCCCGGAATGATTGTTTCTGGGTGCGGGTATTTACCTCCTAGCAGGACGTAAGCCTCTCGTGCTATCCGAGTCATCTGAAGGGCTTCGAGATACAGCTTGCCAGTCAGGGGATTGAGGTCAGTCATTATGTCTGAAATTTTTTGATAGCCATGAAGATTGCTGAAGCGAGTTGGTGTTGTTTGTGCCTTGGTCCATATTTCAGGATTGGTCTCACGAACGAGTTGTTCTGAATAATCCGGACCTGCAAGCACAAAGAGATGGAGTGGATTGTCATAAAGATATTCACAACTCAGAAGTAGATTTCTGATAACAATTCCCAGTGGTGGTGGCTTGATACCTAAAGCCATCTCAATACTGAGGGCAGAAGCTGTAGCGTGAACACCCCCACAAACACCGCAGGCACGAGAGCTAATGAATGCTGCATCTCGGGGATCGCGACCACGTAAGATCACCTCATATCCCCGAAAAAGTGTAGCCATTGAATTTGTTTCCACTACACGCCTTTCGTCAAGATCGACTGTGCTATGGAAAGCTAATGCACCAGCTACTCTGGTCACAGGATCAAAGTCTTTGTCAAACAGTTGACCATTTTTTCGTGCAATCTCACGAAGTTTCTCCTCACGTTCTTCTGGGGTTTTGACTTGGTACTGATAAGGATTTGGTACGCCACTCTTTAGATGGGCATTGCCGGCGGAATCAAATTCGATAGGGAGATTTTCAAAACACATTGATTGCCTTTTCTTTATTTTAAGGTTTGATCCCTGAGACCGGATAATGAGTTTGGATAGACACTGCCTGCAACTGAGGATTCAGCAATTCCTATTCAGGATTTTTTTGAAGGAGCCCAGTGCTTGGAGCCTCCTGATAGCTTCCGTGGTGCTCCAGCCAGACCAGAAGCTGACTTGCGGTTTGGTGTGGACTCTTCTTTCGACGATTTTGTTAATTGGGTCAGATTACCCAGTGCCCCCTTGAAGTCCTCAATCAGTTCAGACAGCCCGCCGTTGAGTTGGCCAATGCCTTCACCGAGGGGGGCAGTGTTTTGGTTTATCTTTACCAACCCTCCAGCAAGCAGTTCCAAGTTGTCTGCAGTCTTTTTGAGGTTTAGATAAATTCCGATTAGGTGATAAGCAACGACCAAGACGATTGCTCCAGCCAGTATCAGTGTGATGCTGGTAAAAATCACTGTAGACATTATCAACTCCTTTCACGGGCAAGTTCGACGGTCAACTGGTGGAGCCCTTTAGTCTGGCCAACAATTGCAGTCGCGTGTTCGAGAGTGGTTCCTAGTTGCTTTGTGTGGGAGGTGTTTTGGGCAATTCCGAGTCCACTCTGGAGCATGTCATCACTGTATTCGCAGATTGACTTTGTGCGTGAAAGGGCTTGATTCAAAAGAGACCAGGCCACTGGAACAATTACAAAAGCGACAATCGCTAAGGTGATACCCCAGATCCAATATGCTGCTTCAGTCATTTTGCGCTCCGGTTGTAGATTTCGGAGTAAGGTTCCCAGCCAGAACAGGTAGACCTCCTTTGATGCTAACTAAAACTGAATTGGTCTGCTCCAGCATTGGCGATAAGTGGGAGGTTTGTTTCTCTATGGCTCTTAAGCCCAATCGGAGTTTGGCCAAAAAACTCTCCGGTGTACCTCCAATTGCAGCTAGTTGCTCATTAATCTGAATTAGTGCCCAGGCCACCACTGCTAAGAAAATGAGTGCAACCAAGCAACTCAGCAAAACCATGAGTGTCATTTTTGCTCCTCGGTTTGTGATTTAGTCAACTCAATGCAGTTGACTGCGTGGGTTAGCGTGCGATTCAAGTGGCTGATGGTCTGTCCTAAGATGGGGATGTGAATTGTATTGTTAGCTACTCGTTGACCAGTATCCCAAATCTTAGAGACAGCTTGATGGATCGTCTTTGCATTGCCGATGATCATCATCAGCAGGATAGTGGCAACTAAAATGACGACAACTCCTAGCCCCAAGGCAACCCACCAAAGAAGAATATTTTCATTCACAGTCATGATGCCCTCTTTTCTTGATCACCGTTGTCAAGCGGTCTCAACAGTTCTTCCAATGCTCCCATGCCGTCAGCGACTTCTTTGGTATAGCGATTGGTCTGATTTAGTTGCCAGATCGGCATAGTGTTCTGCTCGACTTTCTCGACCTGTTCCGAAGCAACCGTTGCCAGTCGAATGATTCTTCTAGTTTGATAGATGATGCCCAGCAGTAGCACAACGACAACCACGACAATCAAGATTGCGACAGCGAATCCAATCAGCCAGAAGGTGCTCATGCGACCTCTTCAGGTTGCTTAATTTTTGAGTCGCTTTTCAAGAATGAATGTGCACTTTCCTGAAGCTCCTTTTGGGTTTTAGAATTTGGAGAAAACTTCGTTCCAGTATGTTGCAGTTTGTTGTAGAAGAAACCTGAAATCTTTTCGACTACCCCCTGCTTTTGATGGCCCCATCCACTGGGAACATTTTCGTTTTCTTTCCAACGAGCCGTCCAGTTGGTCTTTCCTTGTGTCAACCGTCGTAGAGGGCGAATAAAGCTGCCTACCGTGCGGCTTGCCATTCCTGAAACGATAGTTCCAGGCGGTGATTTGTAGAAAGGAGCGAAGGCATCTGGGAAACCTGGCATCGTACAGCCGATACAAATGCCCCCCGTATTCATGCAGCCTCCATTGTGTCCCAAGGCTCCGCGTGAGACCATGTTGCACTGAACCACGGGACCCCAGCAGCCCAACTCTACTAAGCACTCAGGGTCGCCATAGTTTTTGGCAAAAACTCCTTCTTCGTAGTTGCCAGCCCGGACACAACCTCGGTGGACCGTATCACGGAACAACCACGCTGGTCGCCCAAGCCCATCAAATTCTGGTAATGGTCCTAAGCCCACCAGGAACATTAACACTGCGGCAATTGTCTCGGTCAGATTATCTCCAACAGGGGCGCATCCTGGAATATTGATTGGTGGCAGTCCCAGTGCACTCAGATAGTCCTCTCCAAGAAAATCCATCACAGACATGGAATTTGTCACGTTACCAGCAGCGGCAGGAATTCCACCCCATGTTGCGCAGGTTCCAACTGCAATCACAGCAGCTGCGCTAGGAGCAAGATCTCTAAGCCAGTGTGCTGTAGGAATGGGTTTGTGGAGGCCATCGTCACTGTACTCCATTCCCATTGCCGACCAGTAACCCCCAAGTTTTCCTGCAATGCTCTCATCCGCGACAGATCCTTCATAAAGCACCACGTAAGGGGCTTCCAATTCTCCTCGTTTCGCTTTGTGATAAGCCTCCATGAATTCATCGCCAGCTGTTACAGAGAGCACAGGATGATGTAGTACTATTTTTGGTAATCCTGGAATAGCAGCACGAATCAACTGATCAACGGATGGATTTTTTGCTCCCACAGCAGCGATACTGCACCCATCACAACTCATTCCTGCTAGCCAGAATGCATGAACCTCTTCGATAGGCCCTTTTTCCAAAGTAATTCTGCCAAATCCACTTTTGGAATCTGATTGCTTAGTTGTCTGCATAACTTTCATCCTGATTGATATTGAGATGAGGACATAAATTTGATGTTCGAAAAATAGATAGACAATTTAGGGGCTCAGCACCGAGCTATCAGTAGC
>WTIF01000439.1 GCA_011522845.1 Deltaproteobacteria bacterium | reverse complement strand
CCGCAGACCAGACCTTTATGAAGCAATTCTGAGTTTGGAAGGAAGGGTGAAGCAACACCCTTGAATCTCTTCGGGGACGAAATGATCTTGAATTTGAAGGGTGTTCTCATAGCTTACTAATTTTGTGATCTTATAATTTGTCTTAAAAATATCGGCTCTCACACGGAAGAATCTAAGGAGTTGGTATGTGGAAAATATTGTTTGCGCTAACACTGGTTTTATCGGCAACTGGTTTTTTTCTGGTTTGGCAGGAACAAGGCTCGTCGCGAGCCGCTTACCAAATAAGAGGTCCAAAAACTTTGCTAGATGAACTGAAGGCTGAGGAGTTGGCGACACTGCGGGTCAGCACTGCGGATCAAGACTTTGAATTGAAGCAAGTCGATGGGGCATGGCGAGTTGGGGAGTCGGACTGGCCTGCTGATAGTCAACAGGTTCGCAATTTACTATTAGCCCTGCTGGAGACCAAAGTAGGTGACGTAGTGACCAGTAATCCTGAACGACATCCTCGACTGGAATTAGTTGATCCGGAAGCTGGGGGTGACGGCACTGCAAAGCGTCTGGATTTGATAGACCAGCAGCAACGACCTGTGCTGCAACTTTTGATTGGCAAGCCAAGGGAACAAGGGGACGGACAATACATCCGGTTTTTTGGTGAAGAAACGGCTTTTCTGATTGCGGAGCAACTCCCCCTTGAGACTTCAGAAGCTGGCTGGATGCAGAAAAACCTCTTCACTCTGGGTGATGCTTCCATTCAAGTCTTAAAAGTCGAAACCCCAGGAGGTATTGAATACACCTTGGAACATAACGCAGAAGCTACTGATAAGTGGAAACTGTCAGATCAGCAAGCTGTCGAACAACTCAACACTTCTGTGGTAGAACAGATGGCTCGTGCTTTGCGCAGTCTAGAGTTTGATGCCTTGAAGTCCGCGAAAACTCCCCCTGAAGAAGTTGGCCGAAATGAAGTTGTTCAAGTTACAGCAACTGCTAGTGATGGCAGATCTCTAAAGATGTCGATAGGTGCAACAGAGGTTGCTGAACAGCATTGGATCAGTCTTACATTGAGGAGCAACAGCGATAATCAAACGATGAATCAGGAAATAGAACTGCTGAATCAGCAGACGGAGCCATGGATTTTTTCAATCTCTGCCTATTCGATTCAAGCCTTGTTGAAAGATCGCTCTGCTTTGTTGGAGCAGAAGTAGTGTCACTGCAGATGATAGAGGGTCATACGGAGCTGAGCTTCCAATATGCCCGAGTGAATGGTCAAGAAGAGACTCTTTTAGAATTTTTGCTCCGGCGCTTTCGTTACTACGGTCCAAAGGAGTGGGGAGATCATATTAAATCCGGCCATCTATTGGTGGATGGTCAGCGAGGCAAGGCAGGACAAAAGCTGCGAAACAACCAACGGGTGGTCTATCTGCGTCCTGATTCGCTTGAACCTTCTGTGGATGCTGATTATGAGGTGCTTTTTGAAGATGAGTGGCTAATCGGTTTGAATAAGTCTGGAGACCTTCCAACTAGCCCTTCAGGTAGGTACTTCAAAAATACACTCATGCACCTTGTTCGGGAGCGCTTTGGTTGGCAGAAACTCTACACGATTCACCGTCTAGATCGTGAGACCAGCGGGGTCGTGCTATTTGCTAAGACTCATCAAATGGCTCAACAGATGGCGGCTTTGTTCCGTGATAAGCAAATCCGCAAGGAGTACCGTGCCGTTGTCACCACCCCATTACCCAAGGAAGAAATTCTGGTATCGAAACCCATTGGACCAGATCGATCTAGTTCCATTCGGATCAAGCAATCGGTTTGTGAGGACGGAAAACCAAGTGAGACACGCTTTCGCCAATTAAAAACCATTGGAGGGGGTGCTTATCTGCAAATTCATCCGATGACCGGGCGGACTCACCAGATTCGTGTACATGCGGCAGCTAGTGGGTTCCCAATTGTGGGAGACAAGCTTTATGGACTGGCTGAGAAAGATTTTTTGCGTTGGCTGGAAGAAGGAGAAGCTTTTCTAAAAGCTAGGAACTTACCGAACCGCCAACTCTTGCACGCCTACCAGATTGATTTCATTCATCCCCAAACAAATCAACCAATTTGCCTGTTGGCATCAGATGAAAAAATGCTTCTTCATCTTTCTGCCGAGGAAGAACTAAGCCACTAACCACCCTTTGAGGTAGTATGTCGAATGTTCGTGAGATTGCTCAGTATTGGGCTGAGACCAATTGCTTTGATGAAACCACTCGTGAAGAAGCAAAACTATTGCTGGAAACAGCAACAGAAGAAGAATTGAGGGATCGTTTCGGGACCACCCTGGAGTTTGGTACAGGTGGTCTACGTGGAGTAATGGGAGTTGGTCTGAACAGAATGAATCGTTACACCGTGATGCAGGCCACAGAAGGGCTGGCTCGCTACATTGAGAAGCGCCAAGAAACAGATGCATCAGGAGTTGTGATTGGCTTTGATTCACGAAACAACTCAGAGGTGTTCGCCCATGCTGCAGCTGAGGTTTTGGCTAAGCACGGTATCCGAGTTTACCTATTTCGTGACATCGTTCCTACACCGGTGGTCTCTTATGCCCTGCTGCAAAAAAAAGCAGTAGCAGCGATCATCCTGACCGCCAGTCATAACCCACCCGAATACAATGGCTACAAGGTGTACTGGAAACATGGAGGTCAGATTATCCCACCAGATGATGAGATGATTATCGATGAAGTCCGAAGTGTAGACGACATTGCGGAAATTCCTCAGATGGATTTCGAAGAAGCCTTGCAGCAGGGTCGTATTGAGTGGATTGAAGATGACATTGATCCAGAATACCTAGAAAAATTGCTTCCACTGAGTTTTGGTAAGCCGTCACAGAACGAGCAGTTGGGTGTTGTCTATACCCCACTTCATGGAACTGGGGGTCGGCTTGTTCCACGCCTGCTGAAGGAACGCGGCTTCACTAACGTGCACTGTGTTGCCAGTCAAATGGTTCCTGATGGAAATTTCTCAACAGTACTTTCTCCAAACCCTGAGGATGCAGCGGCCTACGAACTACCAATAGCGGAAGCTCAGGTGGAACATCAACTGATTCTGGCCAACGATCCCGATGCTGATCGCCTCGGTGTGATGGTTCGAAATAATCAACAGGAATGGGTTCGGCTGAATGGGAATCAGATCGGTGCTCTCTTACTAGATTTTGTACTCGGGGTTCTGCAAGAGAGTGGTAAGTTGCCAGAGAATGGCCTTTACATCGGATCGATCGTGACATCTCCTCTGGGTAAGCGGATTGCTGAACACTATGGTTTGGCTGTGAAAGAAGTTCTCACAGGTTTCAAATGGATTTGGTCTGTTGCTCTCCAGGCAGAGTCTAAAGGTCAGAAATTCCTCTTCGGAATGGAGGAAAGTCATGGCTATTTGATGGGTAATCACACGGGGGATAAGGATGGTGTCTGGGCTGCGATGGCCTTTGCAGAAATGGTAGCCTCACTCAAGGCTCAGGGTAGTGGCCCAATCCAGCGTCTGGAAGAGTTGTATCAGCAATATGGCTTTCATTTGGACTCTCTGCACAATCGAAACTTTCTTGGTCTTGAGGGCAAGCAACAAATGGAACTAACGCTTTCGCAACTCCGTGAAAACCCACCAGAGAGGCTGGCAGGCTTGAAAGTCCAACGAATCATCGATCTGCTCACTGACCAAGAGCGAATTCCTGGGAATCCTGAGATACAGGTTGGACCCGGCTTACCGAGATCTAATGTGATTATTCTGCAATTGGAGCAGAACGCACGGGTAATCGTTCGCCCATCAGGTACAGAGCCGAAAGTGAAATACTATTTCAATTTGAGTGGAGAGAGAGAAGAGATGAAAGAGCGATTAGCCCAGCTTAAAGCATCACTGGGGCTCAGCACATGAGACTCTTCCTCTTTTTGCTCGTAGCACTTGGACTTTGGCCTCAAGGATTACAGGCTCAGGGTGTCGTTTCAGAACGTGGTCAGGCTGCCGTTCGGGTTTACAATGAAAACTATGTCCGAGCTCGCGAGTCGGCCATTGCGATTGCAAAGAAAGATATTCTGACCCGAACGATGACTCAATTTCTGAAACCCGAAGACGTAGAACAACTCTACCCTGTCTTGGAAAATCGGTTACTCAACGAACCTGATTCCTTTATCGAGTCAACTAGAGTGATCGAGGAATTTGCTGACGATAAGGCTCAGGAATTCTTCGTTGTCATGGAAGCTCGCCTTTATCGTTCCAGAATCGTAGGAGGCCTACAACAGCTAGCAATTCCACTGCAAAATGATCTCACGCAACCAGTTTCTATTCGGTTACGTTTTGCTGAGAGCGAGTGGTTTGTGAAGGCGGATCAAGAAAAATTGCTGAAGAGCATGTTGCAGCGCCGACTTGCTCCCTATCGAATTTTTCTCGACGAAGAGCAGGAAAATCCTGATGCCCCAGTCTTCGATCTGCGCTTCAGTAAAGCTGCACAACAACTTTTGAATGAGAAATTTAAATCTGCCACCATCGGCATTCAATTGCTGCTAAAAAACCAAGGTCAAACACTTGGAGAAGTTTACGCACAACGCTTGATCAGCAATCGAAATGCAGGTTTTGTGATTGCTGTTTTGTTGGATCAATTAATGTTGGACTGGGCTCCTCTCATTCGAGATCTTCGCCAATTACAACGAAAAGACGATGGGCAGCTACGACTTGAAGTGTTGAATGCTCCCTCTGCCGATATGGAAGCTGAGCTCTTCAGATCGGTGGGGAGGCAGATCGGTTGGAACCAACCAACGTTACACATGCTCACGCCCTATAGTATTGTTTATCAGGGGAGACCAGAACAGCCGCATTCAGAAATTTTTGAGTCCTTACAGAAGTTCCAAGATTCTCGATTCCGTTCTAAAGAGCTTGGCCGTGATCAAGCTACTATTATTTGGCGTCTTGGTTGGAATGAATCTCTGAAATCTTTGAATAAAGCGCTTGAAAACCCACCTGATTGGCCAGAGACGAAGCCCATCATTGATTGGATTTTGCCTGAAAACCAGCAGGGAACCTTTTATTTGCCAATACAGTCCTTAGTTTATGCAGAGTTGTCTAATCGCGGAAGCAGCCATTGGTTTTTTCTTGAGTTGCCCAAAGAGACCAAAGCAAATTGGCAAATATCTTGGGATGTGCTTGGAAGTACAAAACTACAGCCAGAAATTTTCCTTCTTGACTCCAAGCGCAAGCGCATAAACCAACAACTGATGATAAAAAAGAAAGCAATTACAATTAATTACGAAAATATACCGGAAAATGGAAAATTATTTCTAAGGATTTCAGACGAGATTGGCTATATTAAATCTTCTGTTGGTGGATACCAAAGTTTTCGCTACGTAATGCGCGTAGAAAAGAAATGATCTCAGGAATTTGAAGAGCTTTATAAGATCATGGAATGCCGTCAGTCCGTTGTTGTTGGTGAATATCTTCACCTGATCTACCGAATTCAAGGAATGGGTCGGGTGGTGAAAGCTTCTACGCTGGTTCAAAGATTAGATAGCAGTCCCTCTACTGTTCACGCAACCCTACGTCGTTTGGAACGTGACGGATTAGTGAATCTTAACGATCGTAAAGAAATTGAACTGACCGAGGAAGGAAAAGAAACTGCCGCAGGTATTGCTCATCGTCATAATCTTGCAGAATATTTTCTTTGGCATGAATTAAAAATTCCGTGGTATCTGGTTCACACACACGCACACAGTTTAGAGCATGCGATCACTCCTTTAGTTGCTGAACGCTTAGAAGAATATCTTGGATATCCGAAATTTTGCCCTCATGGATCTCCAATGCCCGGGGTCGAACATCCTCACAAATCTCTACTTCCCCTAAGTGAAGTTTCCACAGGTACAAAAATCGAAGTCGTAATGCTGGATGAGTCTATTGAAGACGAAGAAGATCTCCTTAAATACCTTCAAGATTCTCTGGTGATGCCTGGGCAGCAGCACATGGTTCAGGAACGAATTGATGTCGCCCACACACTGGTCTTGCAGTCTGAGAATGGACCGACAAACCTCCCTTATGACATTGCAGCTTTAATTGACGTCCGAGAGATTGGCTGACCACGACTCCTCTGTTTTCGATCCTTCCTAACAATTTTTAAATTATCCTCAAACATTGCTTGACATCCTAGGGTGGTTTTTATATTCTCATAAGCTTTCGCGAGTTATCGTGAGTTCTTTGAGAGTCGATGT
>WTIF01000296.1:3221-6221 GCA_011522845.1 Deltaproteobacteria bacterium | reverse complement strand
AATTCAAACAGTTCCAGCAGAATTTTTAAAGCGTTCTGATTCACCTAGAGATCCTAATGAGGGGGATCCTCTGATTCGATTCAGATATGATCAAGCTTGGGAATTTATTAGTGCCATTCGTGAGGGTAGGGAGTGCTCACCATCTTTCTATCATGGGATGCGTGCTCAGGCTGTAGCAGATGCCATCTTAGAAGCTGCAGATTCTAGAAAATGGATTGACGTTAAAGTTTAAATTACTGAAAAAATTGAATCATTATATTTTTATGATTTACTATATTAAAAATGATTCAATCATTTTCCCAGCAACCATTGGTTCTAGTCTTCTTTCATCTAAGGCACCTAAGCCGGCATCTCTTCTAGCGACGAAGTAACCCCCGCGATCGTGGTACGCCTCATATCGCGTACTTCTTTGTTGTCATAGCCCATCGCACGATGCATTGTGGCTTGGTTATCCCAAATCACCAGGTCATTGACGCGCCACTTATGTCGATAAGTGAATTCCCGCTGGGTCGCATGCTCTGTCAACCGCTTAAGAAAGATTCGAGATTCAGGAACCGTCCATCCCTCGATCATGCCGGCATGTGCAGAAAGATAGAGGGAAATGTTCTTGGTCCTAGGGTGCCTTCGAACGAGAGCCTGCCTTACTGGAATCATTGCTTGCTGCTGATCTTCCCGAAACTCTGTAAAACCGAGTTCACCTCTCGAATAGAGCTGACTGTGACGCGCAACCTGCCCTAGGCATTTCTGCTGAGTTTTTTCATCCAAGGCATTCCAGGCAGCCCTCATGTCCGCAAACTCCGTATCCCCATCCGTAGTTGGAATGATCTTGGCCGAAAGGATTGAATATTGGGCCGGAATCGCCTTAAAAGAACTGTCTGAATGCCAAAGCATATTTCCAAGGGAAAACAGCCTCTTTGGATCATCAGCATCCATTTTTCCACCAGAACGATCCAGATTGGAAATATCGTTTAATTCCATCTGCAATCGCCGATCATCTTGCTTCATGTAATCGCCAGTAGCCAACTCCAAATCACCGAAGTATCGACTGAATCGAATGTGCTGCTCGTCTGTCAATACTTGATTTGGGAAAACCAGCACTGCAAACGTATCCAAAGCGTTAAAGAGAGCTTCGACGGTCTCCGAAGCCAGAGTTTCCGCCAATGAAACGCCTTCTACCTTGGCAACAAAATCAGTTAATTTTGGATTGAGGGGTGTGACTTTTGGGGTCAATTATATTTGTAATAATGATTTTTGGATTCAATGCTGAAATTTGAAACTTAACTTTCCTGAGCATAATCCATAAATTGAATGGATAGTTTTTTAAAGTTTTTTGAAATCTTTTAGACAATGGATTCAGCATGATCATCAGAAAAGTCACCCCTTTGAACAGCCCAAGTACCGCATCACAGCCAATTGATCTGGAAATCGAAGACGGTAAGATCACTCGCCTTGGAGCTCAGTTGGACAATCCAAAGGGTCTGAAAGAGTATGCATTTGAAAATGCCTTGATTTCAAAAGGCTGGGTGGATCTGCACGTACACGTCTATTTTGGGGCGACCGACATTTCCATCCGGCCTGAACAGGCTGGACTTGAAACTGGAGTGACAACTTTGGTTGATTGCGGTTCTGCAGGGGAAGCCAACTTTGTCGGGTTTTCAGAATTTATTGCTAAACAAGCTAAAGAGAGGCTTTTTGCTTTCTTGAACATCGGCAGCATTGGGTTGGTAGCCTGTAATCGGATCAGTGAACTTTCACTCGGCTTTCGCTCCGTAAATGTGGAACGTACTTTAAAAACCATTGAGAATTACCCCGACCTCATTCGGGGGATCAAGTGTAGGGCCAGTCAGGTAATTACTGGAGACTTGGGAGCGGAAGCAGTTCGAGTCGCCAGAAAGGTAGCCCGTGTAGCAGAATTGCCCCTAATCGTTCATGTGGGAGAACCACCACCCCTGCTGGAAGACGTTCTGGACCTCTTGGAGGAAGGTGATGTTGTGACTCATGCTTTTCATGGAAAACCGGGAGGTAATCTGATGGAGGATCCAAGGTCACTTGCCGCTGTTCACGAAGCCCGCGCCCGAGGGGTTTTGCTGGATGTCGGACATGGTGCGGCCTCTTTTTCCTTCAAGGTCATGCGTTTTGCGAGAGAACAGGGAATTGAAACAGATCTGATTAGTACCGACTTGCACCGTAATAGCATCAAGGGACCTGCCTACGACCTACCAACAACTCTTTCAAAACTTTTGAATCTTGGGATGCCGTTGGATCAAGTCATTGCTGCAGGATCAACAAGACCTTCTTCCTTTTTAGATCCCACGGAGGGTGAGGATTGGTTGAAAGTTGGCCAAAACGCAGACCTAACGGTGTTCCGAGTAGATGAAGCAAATATTTCAGTCGAAGATAGCCTTGGGGATCATCTCACCTTAACTCAATTGATTCATCCACTGCTCGCTGTTCAGGGGTCAAATCATGATGAGTGCAATCTACGATTCCAATAAAATTGTGTGGGACCGAAAATCTAGCACCAATGGTCTGGTAGGATCGGCTGGCCATTATTGAGCTTGTCTGCAATCCAGTTTGCTTGTCGAACCCCATCTCGATAGCTCGAGTGCTGAAAAGGCACTCTATCAACAGGCCCGGCAAAAGCGGCAACCAGAGCGTCACAGAACCCCTCAGAGTCCTCAACTAGCATAGTTGGCATTTGCACTTTAGGAGCATGGTGAACTGGCTCGAAATAGGAGAGGGTTTTCTCAACGTTCACTTGAGCAGATGCAGAACTTCGCAAGTGATCGTTGAATTCTTCAAGGGGGTAGTTGCTTGTCTGTGATGCCCTTTTCAGAGAGTTGTAATGGAGCGCAGGGGTATAGTGGAGTGCCGCTGCCTCCGATCTGCGGGCAGCTGTCCAAAGGGCTAATTCCCCCCCAAGTAAACAGATCCTTTCCACGTCTACTTCTTCACGACCTTTCAAAAAGTCCATCACAGACAGACAATCTCCAGCAATAT
>WTIF01000296.1:0-3121 GCA_011522845.1 Deltaproteobacteria bacterium | reverse complement strand
ACTTCTTCACGACCTTTCAAAAAGTCCATCACAGACAGACAATCTCCAGCAATATCCCGATAAATGTAGGAGTTCGCAGCATCAATCCCTAAGGTCAATAAACCTGGATATGCAGCCGAAAATGGATCATCAGAGAGTCGTTGACCTCGATGACACAAGGCTACACAGATATATTTACAACGCTCTTCAAATGGTGGGATGTGAACCACACTCCCATAGTTTGGGAGATGGTAGATGACAGGGAACGGCCCCTCACCTCTTGGCACACTGTAGTAAGCAAATATTCGATAGCCTTTCAAACTCGTTAGCCACAAGCCGTACACAGTGAATTGGGGTTTGCTACGAATAGTAAGTTCCTTCAATTCCGGCGTAGGGTTTACTGATTTTAAGTCGTTTTCAATACCAGCCCAGAATTGATCAAAGTCCTTTGGTTTCATGTTTCCTTGTATTTGCGGAGCTTGGTGACTCAAGATCGAGCTGGTTTCAATTGGCTATCGAAAAAATCATCCACCACATGATCATGCTCATGATGATTGGCGTCATGACCATGCCCTTCGTATTCGTAGAGCTTTTTATTCGACGTACCAATCTTTTCCATCAAAGGATAAGCAGTTTCTGGGGGACAAACGTCGTCTTGAAGACCAATGTAGACGATGATGGGACATTGAATACGCTCCGCAAAGTTGAAGCAGTCATAATAATTCCAAGTATTCGCTACAGCGGAACTTTGTTCTGGGTGAATTCCCAGATAATCGTTGATCTCCTCATACGGATACGTTCGGGTCAATTTAAAAGCGTCCACGACTCCGGCCAGGTAAGGGGCTCCAGCTGAGGCTGCTCTGACTTGCTGACGGAGTGCGGATACAACTAGAGTCAAGGCACCACCCTGGCTGCTCCCTTGGATTCCAATCCGTTCAGAATCGACCTCAGGTTGCTCAAGTAAAAAATCAATCACCCTCACTGCATCGATGTAAAACCCCTTGTAACCGTAATTGTCTCGATCATTGATGTTGTGGGTTAACAATCCGGGATATCCGGGATTGAATGTGCCATTGCTGCGTAATTTGCCACGTGGCGCAGCTCCAAAGGTCGCATAACCTTGGGCAGCGTGTGATTTTGGCAAGGTCGGCTCACTGATGTAACCTGGATAGAAAACACGGGCGGGAAGAGGTATATCTCTTTCTCTGGGCAGACAATACCAGCCTGCGATTCGCAAACCATCAAGACTGTCATATTTCACTTCGAACACCTCCACCTCCTCACTGGAGCGCAGAGAATCCAACTCAATCGAGGCATTCAATGGAATTGAGTCCACTTCCTCCATGATTTCCTGCCAAAACTGATCAAAGTCATCCGGTTTGACGACTTCCGTAGGATGAGCTGATAAATTTGGTTTGGGCACGCAACTCCTTTATGTGCAGAACATCGTTCATTCAGAGTGATGGCAAAAGGGAAAAAAATTAATCGATTGCCTTGAGAATCTGCTCCAAAACAATCTGCGTCTCTTCATCACTAACCGTCATTGGATTGAGCAGGATGGCATTTATTTTCTCGGAGGGAGCAACAGATACAGCGGGTTCGCCTGCCATCAATTGGTCTACAAGTTGATCCTTTGACAAATTATCGGGAAGCTGAACAAGGGCTCTGGGGACCGGTTGTCCTGCTTCATTGGGATAATCTCTTTTGGCTGAGAGTCCACCTTTTCCGTTCAAGCCTTGAATCCAGACCCGAACGCGCTGCTCATAAACTTCCAGTAACTGATCGTGATCAAGGCTTACGTAGCGTTCTACCGCCGCCAAGAGGCCCATCATTTCCTCCTTGCCGACCTTCATCGGTCTTCCCACACCATGATTGGGAGCACCCAAGGCCCTGATTCTCTCAATCCATTCCGACTTTCCAACTACGAGTCCTGATGCTTGCGGTCCTGATAAGTCCTTGCCACCGCTGAAAATGGCCAGATCTGCCCCTAATTGAGTGTAGTTCCAAAGATTGCTGACAGGAGGCAACTGGGCAGCTCCATCTACAATGACGGGCACACCATGCTTTTTTGCGGATTGAATAACATCTGCCAAAGATAGTTCACTTGGCTGATTCATCGCACCCTGAAACCAAAAAATAGCGACAGTCGAAGCACTGTAGGCATTTTCCAAGTCTTTTAGGGAAGTTCCATCCATTGTCCCAATTTCTACCAAAGAAGCCCCTGCTTGCTGTACAGCATAGTCGTAAGGATTCCGGTGCATCCTTTGAACAATCACCTCATTCTGGGTTCCTGGAGGATTGGGGAAATCCTCATAGGTTACTCCTGAAGCTTTCGTGATGCATGCAGCCGTTGCCAGTAGCAACCCTGTCGCAGCACCACAGCTTACGAAAGCAGCTTCATTCCGTGTGATTTCTGCCAAACGAGTCCCGACTTCCTGCTGAAGATCATGCATGTCAACGAAGGATTGAGCAGCATCCTGCATCGCTTGACGAACTTCTGCGGGCATCAGTGAACCCCCGAGTTTCGTGAGGGTAGCATTCGCATTGATAACAGGCCGAATTCCAAGCGATTTGTAATTCGAACTCATGGATTCCTTTCGGGTTACAGATGTTTTAGCAGTGATGAATGCCCATTACGTATGGTCTCTATTTCTCAGAATCTCATCAACCATGACCTCGCTGCAGCAGACCAACACCATAAAATTCATAGGAAGCAGCCTCATCCGGGAAGTCGACAACATGGACTGTAAAGCGAGCTGGAACTCCATTTTGAGGGCATTTCTCCTTGAAGAAGTTGCGGTAAGCCTTTGCATATTCTGCACGAACACGTTCTTGCTCTTTGCGATAGCCTGCTGGATCAGAGAGCGGGCTGGGAGATTTTGGTTGGGCTCCAAATGCGTGGATTTCGATGAAGTCAATTTCCGCAATCGACTGACAGATTCCAGCCTCCTGTAACCAATACTCCCAGCAACGGAAGACCAGCGGAACTTCAATCGCAGGCTCCATACTGGTGACTGAATCTAAGTTGAGAACCTTTGTTGCAGAGTGCCCTCCAGTAAGCCCTGAAAAGTGAATTCGCAGATCTCCGTCAGGCTGTTCTTCTACTACCATTGCTGACAAGACAGGATCCTCCCCCTCGTAG
>WTIF01000058.1 GCA_011522845.1 Deltaproteobacteria bacterium | reverse complement strand
ACCCAACTCCAGGCTTGGTCCCCAAGGCGATCAAGAAAAAGGTTTTCGCCTACAGAGAAACGCGGGATCAGATGACGCTCTTGGTGAACAACTGCAATTCCTTGCCGGCGTGCTTCATTGGTGTCCGAAAAGCGCACAGGCTGTCCAAGGAGATTTACACTTCCTTCATCAGGCTGGTACACCCCGGTGAGGATCTTGATCAGCGTCGACTTGCCGGCTCCATTCTCTCCAAGTAGCGCGTGAATCGAACCTGCATGCAGTTCAATTTCCACGTCCTGCAAAGCCTTGACACCAGGGAAACTCTTTGAGATGCGAGAAGCCTTCAGGGTGACTTGCTGAGACATCAAGCTGGCTTCGAAAAGAGAGTGAGCCGCAGATCACGCAGTCGATTGATACCAACTGCCCAGAGGATCAATAAACCAAGGAAGATTTGTACGATGAAGGGATCAATTTCAAAAAGGACTAACGCCTGAGTGATGATGGCGATGGTGGTGACGCCCAGTAAGGTGCCAATCACATTGACATGCCCACCCGCCAACACAGCCCCTCCAATCACAGGTGCCGCAAAAGAGAGGATCAGCCAATCATCGCCTATGGTGGGCTGCCCGATTTGTAACCGAGCCACCACCATCATGCCAGCGACTGCCGCTAGCAGACCCGACAGGGCATGCGTTCCAATTACGATGTTTCTGACAGAAATCCCCACAAGACTTGCTGCAGTTGGACTCGCTCCAACCGCCAGCAAATGGCGACCGTAGCGCATGCGATTCAACAGAACCCAAACGCCCACTAAGCAGACCAACATCGGGATGATCAACAAAGGTAAGGTACCCAACAGACTGCTGTTCCCAAAAGACTTGACGGACTCTGCAACCCCATAAAAGGGCTGTGCTTCAGTAATTCCAAGGTTAATACCTTTGAAAACAGACAGGCTCGCCAAAGTGATGATAAACGCAGAGATTCCAGTGAAGGCGATGATCACTCCATTGAACAAACCTGCTGCCAGACCGATCAGCAAACCCACCAGCACCGCCAGTGGAATCGGCAACTGGAAAACATCCATTAGTCCAGCAAAAGAGATGGCAACTAGTCCTCCAATTGCTCCCACCGAGAGATTCATCTGGCCGATCCCCACAATCAGCATCTGCGCTAAGGCAATCACCATGTTGACCGAAATGGCTGCCAGCAAAATCTGAATATTGAAGGGGGTCAGGAAACTAGGTTTGAGATAACCAATCAGCATGATGGCCAGGATCACAACCAACAATAGTCCCGACCATTCAGTCTTCAGAAGTTTTTGAAGTGGCATCCGTATGCCCTAAATGAAGCGGTTTTGAAGCAGAACAACGTTTCGGAGCTTCTCAAGAAGAACAGCACTGAGCAGCAAAGCTCCCAGGACGGCTTGAACCCAGAACTCACTGACTTGTAGCAACAGCAAACCGTTGGTGAGCAAGCTGACCAGCACAGCCCCAAAGAAGGTGCCCAGTACAGACACTTTCCCTCCACTGAGCAAGGTTCCTCCGAGAACTGGTGCCAGAAACGCAGGCAGTAGCCAGTCCTGGCCAATATGTCCCGTCATTGAGGGAATCGCAGCCCCCGTTCGGCAGGTCAACATCGTGGCCGCCAACGCAGCCAACAGACCCGAGAGGGCGTGACACAAGATGAAGGTACGTTTGACGTTGACACCGGAGAGTTCAGCAGCCGTTGGATTGGCTCCAGCTGCCAGCATATTACGACCAAGGCTGGTGTAGCGATAGAGAATCGCCAGGAGTATAGCGACCCCCAAGCTGATCAATAGCAGTGGAGAGAGATAGCCATAGATCTTGGTACGACCGAAGGTGGCAACCTCTGGGGGTAAATTACGGAAGGCCTCGGCCTGCGTCAGCCAGATCATCAACCCAAAATACACGCTCATTGTCGCCAAGGTGATGATGAAGCTATGTACCCCAGTCCTTACGACCATTACTCCATTGATTGCCCCAAGTAGTGCGCCGCCCAAAAGTAGAAAAATAAAGGCAACGGGGAGATTGCTCCCCATCCCTTCCAGCAACCAACCACCAAACATCACGGCTGAGACACCAATCGAGCCCACAGATAAGTTCAGCCCCCCCGTGACGATCACCACCATCATTGAAAAGCCGATCACTACGTCAATGGAGATGTTTCGACCGAGTGCATACAAGTTAAATCGTGAGGTAAAGCCGGTCGTCAGTAGCGCAAAGATCGTCGCAAACACAACAATCAGGAACAGCAAACCGAACTCATTGGAAAAGAAGAATTTCCTTATTGAGGATTGATCACTTCCCATAGATTTAGTGCTGGATCCTTGCGCCGAAGACATTCTGAATACTCATCAGAGATTCCCTGGGAGGCTCTTCACCTCCCAGAAAAACTCAGTTGCAGACTAGATAGGTGGATTCAAAAGAAGCCATCAAGTCCTTGGTGACCGCTTCCATCGCACCGATGTAGGTATCGACCTTGTCACGGCCCACGAAAGCTGTCCCGCTGTCAATGAACTGATTGGTCAAAGCTGTGGTCTTGAAGGGAGCGTTTTGATTGACTTTGCATCCACTTCGCAGCTTATCCATTGCAAAGGAACCAATGTAGCCCTGCCCATAGGGATTCTGAAGCATGGTACCATGGACGTAACCATCCTTGATTGCCTTTAGTACAACCTCATCATGATCAATCCCCACCATCTTGATGCGCTTATCCCCGATCTTGCGCAATGAGTTGGCGGCTACCACTGCAGGAACCCAGGCAGTCGTTACAATTCCATCAACCTTATCTGCTTGTGCAGCAAGGAAAGCGTTGATCTTCTCCTCAGCTGGCTCGGGAGCGTCAATGTCTGCAATCACTTGAATGACTTCAACCGCTCCGCCCGTTTCATTCGCAGCCTTCTGAACAGCATCAATGCGTAATTGAGTGTTGGGATCGACCAAAAAACCTGTGAAATGGGCGATCTTGCCTTTTCCACCCAGGGTCTTAATCAACTCCTTAGTCCCAAGATAGGCAGAGTTTCCTGTGTCTGTTCCCAAACAGAATACCGCAGGAGTTGGTTGTTTCAGACAACCGGCCAAGGCGATGACCGGTGTACCCTCTGCAGTCAGTTCACTGGCAATTGAGTTCGTTCCAACAGGATCCCCAGGGAAAATCAGGAAGCCGTTGTAACCCTGGGTGAGCAGGCTCTCCAATAGCTGGTTCTGCTGGCTGAGTTCCCATTTTTGAGGGACACGGTAATCTGCACCTGAGAGACCGAAGTCCCGCTTGGCGTCCTGTCCAGCTTTTTCCCAAGCTGCAAAGTAAGGATGTGGTCCTCCAGGTACAAGGGCCACTCGTGTGTCAGAAGCCAAAGCAGGTGTGGTGGTTAGGCAAGCCAAGGCAGCTCCTACCATCCATTTTTTTAGATTTTGAAAACTTTTCCGTCCAAATTCCTGAAAAACATTCTCCTGAATCATGTTCATTCCTCTTGAAGGGAGTGATCGAAATCCGAGCGTGTCTACTCGGGATTAGCAAGGATTCGGCAGTCCATTGGGAACCTTGCTCTCAAGAAAACTCATCCTGAGCTTCCAGTCGCGTCAGCGAGTTGGCCTGAGGGGAACTTATTGATTTTTTGGCTTCTGTCAAACAATTTCTTGGTCTGACAAGTGCCAACTGGCTGGGATGATGAGGAAATAACTGATCTGCCATCAATGTGCAACTCGATGCCCCAGCGCAACTTCTTGATGATGGAGTAGAGTTAGATGTTCTTGAAGTTTTAAAAAAATCTGTGATTTGAGTGCAGTTCAAGATTTGGGGAGATGACTCTTCTTAGTTTGGTGCAGAATTCATGACGCCCCATCAGAAAAAAACCTTGGGATGTTCGATTGTGAATTCCAATATGGAACTGATTGAAATCAAATCAGTTGATTCTAAACATTTCAACTCCATCCTCATCAATTCGAATTCACACATTTCATGAATCTTTACCAACCAGAAAAAATTCGGGGAATGCTCCTCGGCATGTTTATCGGGGACGCTCTCGCGATGCCTGTTCATTGGTACTACGATACCAAAGCCCTTCAGCAAGACTACGGTCCCATTCGTGACATGCAGGCCCCCAAAGAGTTTCATCCTAACTCCTTGCTACACCTCTCGAATACTGGGGGTCATGGACGTGGCCAGCAGCACGGAAGTATTGTTGGGGATGTAATCCTCAAAGGACGTAAGGAATTCTGGGCCAAGCCCAAGCTGCATTATCACCATGCCCTGCGAGCTGGTGAAAATACTCTGAACCTTCAATGTCTGAGAGTCTTACTCAGAAGTTCTATTCCAAAATACTCAGTAGATGGATTTTTGGATGCGTACGTTGATTTCATGACCACCGCAGACACCCATCAGGACACCTACGCCGAGTCCTTCCATCGAGATTTCTTCGCCAACTGGGCCAAGGGCAAGCCCGCTCAGGAATGTGCGGGAGTTGAAGATCACAACACGGCCTCTGTTGGTGGGCTGGTCCTACTCCCTCCAGTGCTCGTCAAATCCTCGGGGGATTGGTTAAAGATTCGCACCCAACTTCGACTGACTCATCGATCACCAAAGCTCGAACACTATGCAGAGCCCATCATGGAGCTTTTAAACCAGTTGCTGCAGCAAGAACACTCCGAAGATATTCGAGATCAGACCCTGGCAGCAGCCAAGCCACTCGGAGTTCGTCTCTCCAAATTGATCGAAGAAGCTGAAAATAAAAACTGGCAGGATCAGCATGTCATTGGTCCAATTTTCAGCCCAGCTTGCTACATCGAGCACTCAGTTCCCTCGGTTCTATTTTTACTTGCGAAGTATCAGCACGATGCAGAGCAGGCCTTGATTGCCAATGCGGAAGTTGGTGGGGATAACTGCCATCGTGGGGCAGTATTGGGAGCACTTCTTGGGGCGGCAGGAGGTACGAGTGTTTTTCCAAAACGATGGATCGAACAACTTCATGAACGAACCACGATTCTTGAAGAAATCGAGCATTTCATTGAATCTGTCCATTGAACCAGAAGGGATGCGCTCTGATCTCCTTTTTCATACAAAGTGTCCTCGGTGGCAGGAATGTATGACGATCAATTGATCGAAACACTACGGCAAGGAGCAATTGGGTTACTCGACGAATGGGGGCTGGATCCCCAAACCAATGTGGAATTGCTGACAATTTCAGAGAACGCAACATTTCTTGCGGAAGAGCCTGAAGGTGGTCGCAAGGTTGTGCTCCGAGTACATCGTCCCGGTTACCACACCCAACAAGAGATCGAGTCTGAACTAGCTTGGATCATTGCTTTGCGCCGAGAGGGAATCGTCGAAACTCCAGAGCCACTTGCAGTCAAAGATGGAAGATATCTGGCAAGCTTCGAAATGGAGGGAAAACAGCGTTTCGTGGTGGCTTTCGCTTTCATGACCGGAGTTGAACCTTCTCCAACTGAAAAGCTGAGCAGTGGCTTTGAGCAGCTTGGAGCCATTAGTGCCCGACTACATCAACATGTTCGCTCCTGGAAGCGACCATCTTCCTTTGTGCGCAAGATTTGGAATTTTGACACTACAGTGGGTCCGAAGCCTCACTGGGGTGATTGGCGAGATGCACCTAAACTGACCAAGGATGGGGTGCGACTGTTGGAAAAAACCTGTCAGGAATTGAAACGTCAACTCAATGTGTTTGGCGAGGGACCAGACCGATTCGGATTGATCCACGCTGATCTGCGACTCGCCAATCTCCTCGTAGAAGGAGATCGATTGGGGATTATTGATTTTGATGACTGCGGCTTTGGTTGGTTTGGTTATGACTTTGCCGCTGCTGTCAGCTTTTTTGAGCACGAACCAATCATCACTGAACTGCAAGAAGCTTGGATCAGTGGCTACCGAAGTGTTGCTCCATTCAGCGAAGAAGACGCGCGGATGCTTCCCAGTTTTGTGATGCTTCGCCGGTTGTTACTAACCGCCTGGATTGGTAGTCACGCTGAAACCCCAACCGCAACTGAAGTAGCCGAAACTTACACTGCTGGCACCCTAGCACTTGCTGAGGATTTTCTCTCGAGAACCTAGCCTTCCTGCATCACCGCAACCACGGTTTTCTTGTTCTCTCGATACCAGACAAAAATGCCTGAAGCAACGATCACGAACGCACCTAAGTAAGTGAAAAAGTCTGGAAGTTCGTCAAAGACATAAAATCCCCAGAAACTGCTGTACAACAGGCCGAAGTATGAGAAGGGCGCCAATATCGATGCTTGGGTGTATCGTAGAGCAAAGATCAACATC
>WTIF01000189.1 GCA_011522845.1 Deltaproteobacteria bacterium | reverse complement strand
ATGTGAGGGCTGAAAAAATGTTTCTTGATGAGTCACATCAAAAAGTAATCATCCTAGCAACATCTTACGGGTCCATTGCAGCAAGAAACCTGCCCACACCTGGTCAGAGAAGCGCATCACTATCTCTACCTGCCGGGGGCTCCGCCACCACTGAAGTGATTTTTGTAGATATTTCTGACAAGACAAAACCAGAGATTATCAACCGATGGCTTCTCCAAGGTTCTTTACTTGACGGTAGACGCCCCCCGAATAATCGAATCCAGCTAGCGATTCAAGTGCCCCTCCAGCTTCCAAATTCCATTCAAAACGATCTTTTGTTGCAAAAGAAGCTAAGTGAATATTACGAAGCCAAGTTTGCCAACAATCCTGATCAAGATTTGTCCGAAATGGAAATAGAAATCGAAGCGTTGGTTGAGCAAGCAGTTAGCAAGCAGAATATGGAAGAAATCCTTCCTAATGCTATACTGATATCAGGAAGCAATTCTCAGGAAATACAATGGTTAGGTTGTGATGAGATTTCTGAACCAGATCTTACTCTCAATTCTCTGGGAATGACCCTTCTCGTCAGCTTTGAAAGTGATGGTTCAAATTATCAAACAAGCGCTGTCCTAAACAATGCCTGGCAACTCTACGGTAGTTCAAAACATCTTTATTTGATTCAAGGGAGCTCTGGATGGTGGTGGAATGCAGAGCAGTCTGACCAGACGGCAATCTGGCAATTAGACTGGCAATCTGGACATCCGGTCTATGAGGGGAACGGGTTGGTCGATGGGCAAATTCTAAACTCTTTTAGCCTGAGTGAGTATGAAGGCTATCTCCGAATTGCGACGACTGAACGGCCAAATTTTCCAATGATCCAGGTTGATGATGTTCAGGAAATTATTGAACCCAGTCAGTCATTAAATCACCTCTTCGTTTTGAAACTTGCGGAAGAAGAAAACTATGAAATGGAGCAGGTGGGCTCTGTTCTCAATCTAGCTCCCGGAGAAAGAGTTCAAAGCGCTCGTTTCGTGGGCAAACGGGGTTATGTCGTCACTTTCCGGCAAGTGGATCCACTATTCACTTTTGACCTGAGCACTCCTAATGAACCAATCCTGGAAGGTGAGCTAAAAATTCCTGGTTTCAGCAACTACATGCATCCCCTTGGGGAAACCCACCTGCTTACTGTCGGACCGGCTGGTGATGATGATGGATTAAGTGGAGAGTGGCAGGCGCAGCTTTTTGATGTATCCGATCTGAAAAACCCAGAACAGGTCGATACTCTGGTTCCATCAAAGCTGAAAGGAGGCCGGGCTTACAGTGAGGCAGGTTGGGACCACCACGCCTTTACATATGATCCAGAGAGCCGACTTTTAGTGACTCCAATTCAGGGCTATGGGAAGAATTGGGATTCACAATTCAGTGGTTTCAGCGTGATCGAAGTGGGAAAAGAGTTAAATTCTTTGACGGAACGTGGCTGGATTGAGCATGAAGGAAAATTAAGCTCAGAGTGTGAGCAAAGTTTGAATGAAGAAAGCTCAGCCTGTAAATTTTGGGATTTAAGAAGCCAACCAAGACGTAGCTTACTGATGTCAGATCAATCAAATGATTATTTGTATACTATTTCAAACACTGCTATTCAAACTCATCGGGTCGATAATTTAAGTGCCAAACTGGCAGAAGTGCATTATCCCTGAACCTCGGCAAGACTTTTCCCTGTACGAGTGGTGACGCTGACTGAGTCACCCACCCTGATTTTGGATCCAGACACCAAAATCATATTTTGACCAAACCAGATCTCTTGCTTCCAAAGTCGGTATTTTTCAAGGGTATGCAAGGGTTCTGAACCTTGTCGAACTCCAATGAAGGGATGTATGGTGGGGATCTGGCAACGTGAGCACCATTCCCTACAGCGAAACTCCGCATCACCAATCTTGATTAAATCCCACTGATCCTCATCGTAGGGTGGAAAGTCGCCCTCCACAACGATATTTGGCCTAAAGCACAAGCTGAGCAGGTTCTCGTTTGCTATGCGGTCGTTGAGATCAATCAGAGATGGCGAGGTAATCAAATGAAATGGGTGAGTATCAGCAAAGGAGAGCCCTGAGTTTGAACTTTCGTGAACTTGACGCTGACTTGATTCTGGCATGTAGACCAAGGTGACAGGAATCCGCAAAAGCTCAGAAATCCACTGATTTATTTCTGCATCTGCTGGAACAGCTTGACAGACGTCTTGCCAGATTTTCACCGCGATTCGTTCTTTTGTAGTCGGAACCCTCACTTTTATGCGGCGCATGGAGGGAGTGAAGAGTTGAAGCCCCTCTTCATCGAACTCTACAAACAGTTGGCTGAGTTGCGGAAATTTTCTTTGTGTGAGAAACTCATTCTTCTCACCAACTAGCATCCACCTTCTGTCGTAAGCCGGTCCGAGTTCTGTCAATTCCATTTCCTGAACTCGAATCCCCTGGGTCGACTTGATGGGATAAATGAACAACTCCTGAACCCTTATTGACCCCATGCGTGATTTGCTCCTGAATAGATATTCTTTGTTTCTAAAGCTGACTATTGTTCTGTTACTACATACATCTCAGGTTTGGGCAACTCGCAGTCCTCTCTCTGTGGAGGTCCAAGCCATGCTGGAATCAGAGAGAATAGACGCCCCCAAAGTCGAATTGGCGGCGGCAGACTTTGAAGGAACTCTTTTAAACGGGCAGCCGTTTAGGTTGAGTGACCAAAAAGGTAAAGTAGTTTTTTTGAATTTCTGGGCCACTTGGTGTTCTCCCTGCCTCAAGGAAATGCCTGACATGCAAGAACTCCAAAAGGAGCTTGGTTCAAAGATTCTAGTGCTTGCAGTTGGCATGGGCGAAGAAGCCGAACGAATCGAAAAGTTTCAAAAAAAACATCAGTTCGAATTCCAAATTCTTCCCGATCCTGAAATGACAGTGACCCAACTTTATGGAGTAAGAAATATTCCTATTACTTATTTGGTCAACACTTCTGGCATTGTTGTAGGACGCGCCCTTGGCCCTAGAGAATGGACAAGGCCAAAACTCTTGGAGTTTTTTGAAAATCTCGCTTCAGAACAACCTAATCCCTAGTTTTTCTCTTCTTAGGCTCAAGACTTCAATGCCTTTCGTCAAGCCCAATTGTTCATCAGTAATTTGTACAGCCTTGATCTTCTAACTTTTCAACAGCACCGGAAAATAATCATATGAGTGATCTGAAACCGTTGCTTGATAAGAATTTCCTGGAGTACGCCTCCTACGTTATCAAGGAGCGGGCAATCCCTGACGTAGAGGATGGACTAAAGCCTGTTCAGCGTCGTATTCTGCACACGATGTACCGGATGGACGATGGCAAATTCAACAAGGTTGCGAACGTTGTAGGTGAAACCATGAAGCTTCACCCTCATGGTGATGCCTCGATTGGTCAAGCACTTGTCGTCCTTGCCAATAAAGAATATTTCATTGAGAAACAAGGAAACTTCGGAAATATCTTCACAGGCGATCCCCCTTCTGCTGCTCGCTACATCGAGGCTCGGCTCACTCCTCTTGCCAAGGAGGTCCTCTTCAATCCCGATTTGACAGAGACTGAGGAAAGCTATGACGGTCGCAACCGAGAACCTTTAGCCCTTCCATGTAAAGTCCCAGCTACGCTTTTGTTGGGGGCAGAGGGAATCGCTGTGGGCATGTCGACAAGGATCCTACCCCACAATTTTCACGAAGTACTAGACGCCCAGGTTGCTTTTTTGGAAGGCAGGCCTTTCGAGTTGTTTCCTGATTTCCTAACTGGCGGTCTGTTAGATATCAGTCAATATCGCGAGGGTAATGGCAAAGTACGCTCGAGGGCTCTGATTGAGCAGGTTGATGAAAAGACATTGGTTATCAGGGAATTACCTTATGGAGTGACAACAGAATCTTTGATCCAATCTGTTCAGGATGCGGTCAACAAAGGTCGTTTTAAATTAAGCAGCATCAACGACTACACCGCTGAAAATGTAGAAATTGAATTAAAACTACCAAGAAACAGCACCAGCCTTCAGATCCTCAAACCATTGTATGCTTATACCCAGTGCGAGGTTTCTGTTTCCACAAATCTTCTTGTTATCCGAAAAAATCAACCTACTCAGCTATCCGTCAATCAAGTCATCCAGCACAATAGTGAGCAACTGGTCGACTTACATGAACGTGAATTGAAGTTAGAGCTTCATAAACTCAATGAGCAATGGCATCACCGGAAACTTGAGCAATATTTCATCACTGAGCAGCTATATCGTGAGGTTGAGGAATGTGAGACTTGGCCTGAGGTCATGCACACGGTTGAAAAAGGGATGGATCCTCTGAAAAAAGATTTGAAGAGAGACATCACTTCTGAGGATCTTGAAAAGCTTCTGGGACTGCAAATCAAACGCATTTCCAGATTTGACCGACGACAGGCAGAAAAAGAGTTTCGAAGATTGGAGCGAGAAATTCGCCAAGTTGAAAGGCACCTTCGGGATGTAATCAACTATACGATTGTTTATATACGCAGCCTTCAGGAACGCTATTCAGCAGAATTTCCTCGTAAAACGATCCTCCAGTCCTTTGATGAAATTCAGCTACGTGAGGTTGCTGAAAAGCAGCCCGTCTTCTGGAATAAGCAACAGGGTTATCTGGGAACGGATGTCGAAGGAAAAGAAATAGCAGTTTGCACACCCTATGATCGTCTCGTAATTTTTGGAGATAATCGTTGTTATCAAGTGAGTAGAGTTCCTGAAAAAACTTTTATTGGAAAAAAAGTTTTAGGCGTCTACCCAGAAAACCCAGAAACCGTCTACAACATTGTCTACCAACCGGAAGTGGATGGACTGGCTTATGTAAAACGATTCAAAGTCCAAAAATTTATCTTGGACAAGGAGTATGAGTTGTTTCCAGAACAGGAGGGAGCAAAGATTTTACACTTCAGCAGAGGCAACGGTATTTTTCTTGAGTTTCAGTTTGTTCCTTCGGAACGTATCCGCAAATCGAGAGATTTCCTGCTTCTGGACGAAGTTCTAGTCAAAAATCCCCAGGCGCGTGGAGTTCGTCTTGCCAATAAGCCCATTTTGCCGAAAAGTCTCCGTCAACTAGCCAAAGCCCCTGAAGATCCACAAGCAAACCTGCTTCAAAACAGCAATTCTTGAGGATTCATCAGATCAATTCGACTCGGTGAACTCAGTTCATTTCATTAAATAAATGGAGGTAAACTTATGAATAGAATCGGCATCGATCTTGGCGGAACAAAGATCGAAGGCATTTTAACGACTGATAATCCGATGGATGTTCTCGTTCGAAAGAGAGTTTCCACAGAACAGGAAAAAGGTTATGCACAGGTTCTTGCCAACATCGCTGGCTTGATCGAGGAACTGCGTAACGTTAGCGATGAACCTGTAAAATTGGGCATGGGTATCCCCGGAGTTGTCAACCAGTCAACGAAGCGAGTCCAGCAAGCAAATGCTCAGTGTTTAATTGGCGAGGCGCTGGAGGAGGATTTGGCAAATCGGCTTGGGCAGGGAATCAACATTGAAAATGATGCCAATTGTTTTGTCCTCAGTGAAGCCCTTCATGGGGCAGGTAAGGGCTATCAATGCGTTGCCGGCATTATCATGGGAACCGGTATGGGCGGGGGGATTGTGATCAATGGCCAACCCTGGAAAGGAAGAACCGGCCTTGCGGGTGAATGGGGCCACGCCTCGATCGAAGAGCCTGATGGAGTGCTATGCTGGTGTGGACGCAAAGGATGCGCAGAAAATTATCTGTCAGGAACAGGAATCCAAAGGATTTATCGAGAGGCAACTGGCCAGGATCGCAGTGTGGCTTCCATCCATGAAGGCTTTCTCAGTGGCGATAGTGCTTGCAAGCTGGTGATGGATCAGGTTCTTAATTATTTTGCTCGATCAATGGCCAACATCATGGTTCACCTGGAACCAGATATCATTGTGATTGGTGGTGGAGTCTCCAACCTACCCATTCTTTATTCTGAAGGCCTCAGAAGAACAAACGAAATTGTTTTTGGGACCCCACTAACCAAGATTGTAGAAAATCAACTCGGTGACTCTAGTGGAGTGCATGGAGCAGCTTCCCTTGCTATATGAGCCCACAAAAAAGACTTGCTAGAGAAAGCGAAGTTGAATATTCAATTGGGTTTGCTGGAGTGGTGGAACTGGTAGACACGCTGTCTTGAGGGGGCAGTGGGCTTTCGCTCGTGGGGGTTCGAGTCCCCCCTTCAGCACCATTCATCTCAAAATCCCCTTCTATTTCAATACCTTCCAGACCGACTTTTTTTGGTCAACCGCTGAAATTCGTGAAAAAACGATTTCT
>WTIF01000133.1 GCA_011522845.1 Deltaproteobacteria bacterium | reverse complement strand
CTAGAATTCTTCCTTCCAGGTCCTTAGGCTTCATCACTCCACTTTTCTTGAGTGAAATAATTGCGAATGGTGGGTTGTTGTAAACCATCAAAATTCCTTTGAGGTCAATGGTGGGATTTTTGTCTCGGAATTTGATGAGTGAATTGATGTCAGCAAAACCGAATTCGTATGCCCCTCCCGTGACTCTAGGAATGGCTTCCAGAGAGCCCTTGCCCGTGTCAATGGTCACATCCATTCCCTCTGCTTCAAAATACCCTTTATCCAGAGCTACAAAGTATGGGGCTGCGGGGCCTTCAAATTTCCAGTCCAAAGAAAATTTGATTGGAGTCAACGCATAAGCGGACGTAACATAAAGGATCATTGCTGAAAGGATCATTAGAAATCGCATGGTGCGCTCCTTAGTTAATAGAATTAGATTGCTTTCCCTCTGAACTTGAGATGAAAGAAATTCGATTCATCAACAAATTCCAGACCATCTTCAGAATCGGCTCGAATCGTCCATGAGTCAAGGGTGGGGTGGCTATCCGCCCCCTAAGGGCTGAATAGAAAGAGATGAGAATATAATCAGTTGCCCAAGAATTTGACAGTGGGGTGGGGTTACGAGATTTGAATCTTGGTCGTTCAAAAATCGCTAATGAGTGACTTATTTTTCCTTAAGATACTAAACAAATATAACTTCGTATTAGAGAGTCTAGCGGAAAATGAGCGAAAATATATCAGCAGTTGGAATTGTGGGCAATAGGCAATTCTCTCAAAAGTGTAATTTGAAAGTTCTTCTAATAACTTTTTTGAAACTTTTTCAGTAAACAATTGAAACTTAGACCAATTTCACTGAAGCCATTTTTTTGAACGCTCTTCAGCGCGCAGCCAACCTTTCATACGAGCTTTTCTATTGTCTTCTGAAGTAGTGCCTTCAAATTTTCGATCTTCCTGCCAACAACTTTTCAGGGACTCAATACTTGGCCAAACTCCCACTGCCAATCCAGCCAAAAAAGCCGCTCCAAGAGCGGTACTCTCTGCATTTTTCGGACGTCTGACGGTCCGACCTAAGAGATCAGCTTGATCTTGAGCAAGGAAATTATTTGCAGAAGCTCCCCCATCAATCTTTAATTCTTGGAGAGGATAACCAAGATCAGCCTCCATGCATTGGAGAACTTCAGCTGACTGATAGGCGATCGCTTCCAGTGCTGCTCTAACGATATGAGCTTTGCTGGAGTTACGAGTGAGCCCAATGATTAATCCGCGGGCATACGCGTCCCAATGGGGTGCTCCCAAACCTACGAAAGCAGGTACCACGTAACAACCATCGGAATCCTGAACACTCAGGGCCATCTTCTCAGTTTCAGAAGCATTCTGAAAGAATTCCATTTTGTCCCGAAGCCACTGAATAAGAGAACCGGCTACAAAAACAGCCCCTTCAAGAGCGTAGGTACGTTCCTCGCCAATCTGCCAAGCGATTGTTGAGAGTAATTGATGTTTCGACTCAACAGGCTTTGGGCCAGCATTGAGCATCAAAAAGCAGCCTGTCCCATAGGTGTTTTTAGCCTGCCCCACTTCAAAACAGGCTTGGCCAAACAATGCTGATTGTTGGTCACCTGCTATACCCGCAATGGGTAGAGATTTTCCAAGGATCGAATTGTCAATTTCAGCGAGTTTTCCACTTGAAGGTACAATTTCAGGCAATGCTGACAGCTCAATTCCGAATATTGCCAGCAACTCCTCATCCCATGAAGCCGATTCAAGATTACAAAGCATAGTTCTTGAAGCATTTGTCACATCTGTTTTAAATTCATTCCCTGCAGTCATGTTCCAGATCAACCAAGAATCAACCGTTCCAAAACAGATTTCACCAGCTTTCATTCTTTCGTTTAATCCAGGCACCTCATTGAGTAGCCAGCGCATCTTGCTAGCTGAGAAATAGGGATCCAATACCAGCCCAGTTTTTTTGCGAATTAATGATTCCTTGCCCTCCGCTTTAAGTTGCTCACAGATTGCCGTGGAACGTCTACATTGCCAAACAATTGCTGGCGCAAGTGGTTTTCCAGTGGCTTTTTCCCAGACAACCGTGGTTTCACGCTGATTTGTGATCCCTAACCCCACAACCTCCTCGATGCTAACATTCGTCTTTTGCATCACATTTAGCATAGTCATTCGTTGGGTTTCCCAGATCTGAAGCGGATCCTGCTCAACCCAGCCAGTTTGAGGATAGTGACAATCTAGCGGGGCACTGGATTGTCCAACAATTTCCCCCCTCGCATTGACCAGTACAGTTCGCGAGCTTGTTGTACCTTGGTCCAAAGCCATAATAAGTGTCATAGATTTCCTCCGAATTTCTGCATCTGCATTTGTTTATTGACTGTTACGATTGGATTTGAGGCTTTCGATGTTTGGCATTGATTGGGGCTAACATATCATTAGACAGCGATTCAAACATAGATTTTCAGAATTTTAAACGGACACCCAATGGTTTTTTCGTACAGTATCTTCCAAAACTATTTTCTGAATTTACAACTCATTTTCCACAAGAGGTAAAGAGAGTTGATCCTGCGAATCGTCTTCCATGTCCAATTCAGCCAGCGTCGGCAAGTCTTTCAAAGACTGTAGGCTGAAAACCTCCAAAAAGGTCTTGGTGGTCGAGTAGAGCGTTGGTCTTCCAGGTAGTTCAGCTCGACCACTGATTCGGACTAATCTTCGCTGGAGCAACGTTCTCAGGGTACTGGAAGAATCGACACCTCTCAGAAACTCAATTTGTGCGCGAGTGACGGGCTGCTTGTAGGCAACAATTGAGAGAGTTTCCAGATTCGCTGGGGTCAGCCGAAATGGTTTGATGGCATCTACCTTTCGAATCCACTCTCGGACCTTTGGCACCGTCCTCATTTGGAACCCCCCCGCAACATCATCAATTCTAAACACTCGCCCTGTAAGTTCGTATTCTGAGTTGAGTTGCAGAACAGCCTGACGTAATTCTTTTGTTGAAGGCTCCGTTCCCACCAAGTCTTTGAGTTGCTGAATTGTCAACGAGCGAGGACTAACAAACAGGAAAGTTTCAATGACCTCGGTCAGCTTTTTTTCCTCGACCATTCAAGCTTCTCAGTTTTTTTCATTTCAGAGTGGAACCAGAATAAACTCACCAAGATCACTTCCCGCCCATCTCACTTTTTGGAGATTTTTCAGGAGTACGTCCCGTTTCTTCTAAATTCACGATTGCTCCCGTGATCATCGTGGGGGAACCTTTCTCGTTGCGCTGCGTCACAAAACCTTGATCATGGAAGTAGCGAAAATTGCCGGATTTTGTTCGCAATCGATAATGAATATCGTAGGCCTCAGAGTCACCTGTTAGCAAATTACGCATACTATTCATCGCACTTTCATAATCGTCAGGATGAATCAACTGAATGAAGTCTTCGACAGTCTTTAATTCATCGGTCGTGAAACCCAGCCAGCGGGCTTTGTCAGGGTGATAAACCAACTCTTTTTTGTCATAATTCCACTCCCACCAAGCCACTTTGCCAACTTCGTTGGCGAGAGTCATTCGCTTGTTACTCAGTTCAATTTCCTCCATCAATTCTTCTTGTTTTCGCCTGTATCTTCGAATTTCTGTAATATCCAGCAAAACCAACACAGCCCCGTCAATGTGATTCTCAATTGTCTGATAGGGCTTTACCTCTAGCTGACACCAGCGGTCATCTTTGAGTTGTACTTCCCTTTTGACCGGGACAAGAACATTGAGTACTTTTTCGAGATCCTCCATTAAATTTGGATAAGGAAAGCTCCCTGCCAAATGAGCGATTGGCCGACCAACATCCTGGGTTAAGAGGGGGAAATATTCTTGTGTGACCGGGGTAAAATTTCGAATACAGAGTTGACGATCCAGAAAAACAATCCCAATGTTTGTTGTTAAATATAGGTTGTTTAGATCATTATTGGCGTTTGTCAATTCCTCTATTTTTTTCTGGTATTCTTCATTCAATGTGTAGAGTTCTTCGTTGACAGAGTGAAGTTCCTCGTTTGTACTTTGCAGTTCCTCATTTGCAGACATCAATTCTTCGTTCGTGCTCTGAAGCTCCTCATTAGTAGTTTCTAATTCTTCTATTGTCGTCTGCAGACTCTCCCGAGTATGCTGAAGCTCCCGGTCCATATCTCTAAGCTGCTCTTCGGCTTCTTCACTAAAGTTGACCGTCGTTTCTTTGGCTTTTTTGTCTTCATCGTTCAATTCCTTCAAACTATTGAAAGTAACAATGAAGAAATCCTGTTTAAACGGCCTACGTCGATAAAGAGTGACTGAGAGCCTCATCAGTTTTGGCCCCTCGTCAGTATCGATCTGAACATCTCTGAACATGATCTCGCCCCCGTTCTTTTGCACGGTGCGAATGGCATTACTGACAATGATACCAACCTTTTGATCCAGCAATCTTAGTAGATTATAGGTCAAATTCCCCTTGGGGATCCGGACAAATCCGTTGATATCTCCCCAAACATGAAGAATATTCAGTTCCGGATCAATAACAACAGAAGAGGGAACATACTGATCCATCAAATGTTCATAAATTCCATCGATCAGCTTTTCAGTTTTCGGCTGATCTCCACCAATTCCTGCCTTCAGACCAATTCTGGAGTTCATCCGGACTTCCATACGGCTTGACTCGACCGCCTGGAATTCTGGGAAATAGACATCTCCTTTATTTCTAAAAATTCGCGCGTGGCTATCCACGGTCCAGAAGAGATCCTGAGCTTCTCCGAGGGTCTCACTCCCTCCAAGGAACATGAATCCATTTTGGTTTAAGGCAAAACTGAACATTGAAAGAATACGTTTTTGCACTCTTGACTGGACATAGATCAGCATATTTCTGCAAGAAATCAGGTCCAGCTTGTGAAAGGGAGGATCTCTGAGGAGATTGTGTTGAGCAAAAATAACCATTTTCCGTAATTTCTCAACCACCTGATAATAATCACCAATCTTAAAGAAATACTTTCCAAGCAATTGAACTGGGACATCCGCAATAATGCTTGCAGGATATCTCCCGGAACTGGCAATATTCAGAGCGTTTTTATCAACATCAGAGGCAAAGATCTTGATGTTAAGGAAGGTTTGGTGGCGCTCCATTGCTTCTGCCAACAAAATCGCTAGAGAATAAACCTCTTCACCTGTTGAGCAGGCGCTTACCCAAATGCGCAAAGGTGACTGAGAGTTTTGCTTTCGAGCAGCTAACAACTCTGGCAAAACCTTTTCACGAAGTTTATCAAAGGCTTCGGTATCCCTGAAAAACCTGGTTACTCCTATCAATAATTCGCTGTGTAGGAGATGGGCTTCTGCCATGTTTGTTGAAAGATATTGAAGGTACTCATCAAGGGTACTGATTTGAATCACCCCCATTCTACGTTGAATTCTCCGAAGCAGAGAGCCAGACTTATATTCAGTAAAATCAACCCCAGTTTCCTGACGCAGCAGAGCAAGCAGTCTGTGCAGTACATCCTCTTCATCCGAAGACGGGGGCTCATTACGTAGCCTAGAAGCGTATGGATGTTGAACATACCTAAGTATTTCCTGAGGCATGTTCTCAGGTGTCAAAATACTATCTGCAATCCCAGTCTGAATCGCAGATTTCGGCATCCCGTCAAACTGTGCTGATTCTGGAGTCTGAACCAGCACATATCCTCCCACCTCTTTCACTACTCGCCCACCCAAAGTTCCATCTGTACCAGTGCCTGACAAAATGACTGCAATTGCCTGACTTTCCTGATCACGTGCCAAAGAACGGAAGAAAATATCAATTGGCAGATTGATCCCAGAAACTGTTGCCTGTTCCACTAAAAAGAGTTTTCCCTCCTCGATCGTAAGTTGTTTTTTGGGTGGAATTAAATAAACCGTATCAGGCTTGATCAACGAACCATCGACTGCGTGCTGAACTTTCATTCGGGTGTGCTTTGACAGCAACTCTACCATCATGGACTTGTAGTCAGGTGAAAGATGCTGAACCACTACAAAAGCAAGGCCGTTGTCTGGTGGCATTTTCTTAAAGAATTTTTCCAGTGAATCCAATCCACCCGCAGAGGCACCAAGCCCAACAACAAATCGTGGTACTTGATTAGATATTTCCGCAGTGCTTTTGCTATCAATAGAATCAGAATTCATAGGGAACATTCTTTGAGTGACGATGATTCAAAGCTAAAATGACCAAATCATATTTCTTAGAATCGAAATTACCACCAACACCAAAACCACTGAAAGATCCATCCCGGCAATAGGTGGGACATTTTTTCTAACTGGAACCAACACAGGCTCTGTCAAGCGATCAAGAAATCGAACTATCGGGTTGTGTGGATTGACTGGGAACCAAGAG
>WTIF01000091.1 GCA_011522845.1 Deltaproteobacteria bacterium | reverse complement strand
CTTCGGCCCTGGGAATGTTGCCATTGCCAATAAGGTGATTGTCGAGCGGGTGATTCAGCCAATGATCTTAGAGGAAAATCCGCTGAATCGGGATGTGCTCTGGCACAAGGTCTATAATCTACTTCGGGATCATGGACAGAAAGGAATGCCAATTCAGGCTCTTTCTGGGGTGGATATTGCGCTGTGGGACATCCTAGGCAAGGTCACGGGACTGTCAATTTCTAGGTTAATTGGGGGAAGGTTCCGAGAACAGGTGCCAGTTTATGGCTACGGGATGATGCTTCGGCGTGAGAAATTAACAGCACTTATGGATCGCTTTGAAGATGAGGCTGCGGCAATCAAATCCGCGGGCTTTGTCGCGACCAAGATGAAGGTAGGATTGGGGCCCAAGCAGGATGTGCAGCTCGCAGAGTCGGTTCGACGAGGTGTTGGTGGTGATTTTCCGTTCATGGTCGATGCAAACCATTGTTATACAGTAGACCAAGCACTCTATGTAGGTCGGGCACTAGAGGAATTAGATGCTTATTGGTTCGAGGAACCCGTTGCCCCAGAGGATTTGGACGGTTACCGAGAACTACGTTCCCAGTTGAAAATCAATATTGCTGGAGGTGAAGCAGAATTCACACGTTGGGGTTGGCGAAATCTGCTGGAGAAGCATTGTCTAGATATCGCTCAACCGGAAGTGTGTGCACTTGGAGGAATTTCAGAGTATTTGCGAGTTCTGGCTCTAGCCCAGGCACACTTCACACAGGTGATTAATCATGTGTGGGGCTCGGCCGTCGCGATTGCAACAAATCTGCAGTTGTTGGCGGTCATTCCACCTCTTCCGGGTGGAATTCATCCGCAGGAACCGATGCTGGAGTTTGATACGACAGACAACAAGTTCCGCGATGACTTGCTGACCGACCCGCTGAATATTCAGCGCCAGGTCGCAAAAAATGGTGGTTATGTTCCGATTCCAGATGTTCCAGGGCATGGAGCAGAACCGAATCGTGAATTCTTGGAGCACTTCGCACTGGAAGTTTAGTCTGCCGGTGTGGTCAACAAACTAATCTCTGGAGGATCAATGTTTGGAATCAAGAAAGCAATTACTTGTGTTGCCCTGGCAATGATGTCCATGGCTCCCATAGCAGCAGCAGAAGATATGGTAGCGATGCTACTGCCTGAAAATGTGAACCCACGTTGGGAGAGCCAGGACGCTGCTTTTTTTGTAAAGCACATGAAAGATATGGCCCCGAATATCCAGGTAGAGGTGTTTAATGCAAACAACGATACTGCTGCACAACAAAGACAAGCCGAGCAAGCTCTTTCTCGAGGTGCAAAGGTACTGGTTGTCATTCCTATTGATGGGGAAGCAGCTGCGATCATAGCAGACATGGCTGCGGATGAAGGTGTGCCTACAATTGCTTACGACCGTATGGTGCAATCAACAAATACCAGCTTTTGGGTGCAGGCGGACCTGAGAGCTTCGGGTCGAGCCCAGGCCGCCCACATTGTAGCAAATACTGAGTTTGGGGACACTCTGGTCATGCTGAAAGGCTCCCCAACTGACCCTAACGCCCCAACTATTTACCATGGACAAATGGATGTCTTGGAATCCCTGTTTGCTTCTGGTGAACGAGTTTTAGGATATGAAAATTGGACTCAGGGTTGGGATCCGGCGGTTGCTAGACGTTCCATGGATCAGGCTTTGACTAAGCTCAACAATAATGTGCAGGGAGTAGTTTCATCAAATGATGGAAATGCTGGAGCTGCTGTTGCTGCTCTAGCAGAGCAAGGAATGGCTGGCAAAGTCCCAGTTAGTGGGCTGGATTGTACAGTGCAAGCCCTTCAATTGATCCTGTTAGGTCAAATGACTCAGAGTGTTTGGAGAGATTTTGATATGATGGCAGAGGCCACAGCGAAGGCCACAGTTGCTCTCATCAACGAAGATTCCCTAGATGGTATTGTGATGGGGACATCGCCAGCAAATTCAGCTGGCAAGGAAGTACCTATGGTCCCTGTCGGTTTCTATAATGCTGTCGGCGAAGCTGGTGTTCAATATGTGATTGATAATGACCCTTCGATCACCAAGGCTGATGTGTGCAAAGGTGAAGCTGCCGCAACTTCGTTTTGTAAGGGCTGAATCACACTTCTTGTAAATTGCGATTTTCCTGTTCCTGTTCAGATGCAAGCAGAATTGCCCCATTTGGTAGTTAGAGAAGCTAGAAAACGCTTTGGTGGCCTGGAAGCTCTTCAGGGAGTCTCCTTCGAAGTGAAGCGTGGTGAAGTGATGGGATTGGTTGGTGATAACGGGGCAGGAAAATCCACTTTGATGAAGATTATTGCAGGTGCTGAGAGCTGTGATAGTGGTCAGTTTTTTCTTGATGGCAATGAAATCTTCATTTCAAGCCCGCAAGACGCGGTAGCTCAAGGCATTAGGATTGTCTACCAGGATCTGGCGTTATGCGAAAATCTGGACGTGGCTGCCAATCTTTTTCTAGGTCAAGAACCCGTGCTCGGGGGTTGGGCTAAATTCCTGCCAAGATTCATGAAACCATTGGACACTCTCTCTATGGAGTATCAAGCACAGCAGGCCATTCAACGCTTGAAAGTCAGGACACTACAATCAGTTCGTAGCCAAGTAGGTGGATTGTCCGGTGGTCAACGGCAGGCAATTGCAATCGCCAGGGCGATAGGTGCGGATTCCACAGTGGTTTTGCTAGATGAACCGACTGCAGCTTTGGGAGTAGCCCAGACGAGAGAGGTACTGGAGACCATTCGGCAGCTACGCGATACCGGGCACGCAGTTGTCTACATTTCCCACAATTTGAGAGATGTCTTTGAAGTTTGTGACCGAATTACAGTACTGAGACAAGGAACCAATGTAGCAATTTACGAAGTATCCGAAGTTTCTCCTGAAGAAATTGTGTCTGCTATGACACGAGGAATGGATGTCGACGATGCCTGAACTCGGTGCCATGAGTCTGAAAAAAATCAGTACTTCCCGTCTGGGCTCCGCACTCCCTGTGCTACTAGCTCTTGCTGCCATTTGGATCTATTTTGGTTTGACAGAGCCAGCTTTCTTAAGTCCACGCAATTTTTACTACCTCTTCATGCAGAGTTCAGTTGTTGGGACTTTGGCAGTGGGGATCACAATTGTTTTATTGATCGGGGATATTGATTTGTCTGTTGCTGCTACTTCAGGAGTTTGTGCAGCAATCTTGGCCGTCTTGACAACTAACCTGGGAATTCCAGCTCCAATTAGCTGTTTAGCTGCTTTATCGGCCGGAGTTTGTGTGGGTATCTTCCAGGGGGCGATGTCGGCTTTGGTTGGTATCCCATCCTTCGTGGTTACTTTGGCAGGATTGTTAGGATTTCAAGGATTGATGCTAAAAATCCTAGGAATTCATGGCGCGATCAACGTCCGAGATCCGTTTGTCAGGGGCATCACTACTACCACATTGCCCACAGAATTGGGTTGGGCAGCAGCAGCCTTGTGTATCGCAGCCTTCTCTTGGATGGTTTGGTACAATCGGCAAAAGCGCAGAAGACTTTCCTTGGAAAATAATCCTTGGGCCAGCGACCTCACTAAGGTGGGATTCTTTGTGGTGTTTGCCATATCGGTTGTCGCTACACTCAATTCTTACCGTGGGGTCCCGCTGGTTGTCGTTATTCTACTAGGACTAACGGCGCTGCTAGGTTGGCTCACTACCTCAACCCCATTTGGCAGAGCTCTCTATGCAGTTGGCGGCAATGCCGAGTCAGCTCGTAGAGCTGGCATCTCATTGAAAGGTGTTAAGATTGCTGCTTTTGGAATCGTGGGATTTATGGCGGCAACAGGAGGAATTGTGGGTGCATCCCGCTATGCCTCCGTATCTTTCAATGCCTTTGCAGGTGGACCTTTGCTGCTAGAAGCAATTGGAGCAGCGGTCATAGGTGGAACATCATTGTTTGGGGGTAGAGGTAGCGTCTGGAACGCCATCCTTGGAGCCCTTGTGATTGGTTCCTTGGGCAATGGCTTGGACCTGTCTGGAGCTGGAGCGGCGGATAAACTGATGTTTTCAGGAGGAATTCTGCTATTAGCTGTTTCCATTGATGCTCTGTCTCGTCGGGGAAGAATTCAAAGTAGAGCATAGTGGTGTTTTTTGCGCAGCAAACTGTCTCAATACGGGGTCTCTCATGAAATCAACTGTTTCCACAACAAACCTCTGGAATTCTGCGCAGTTAGCCCTACTTAATGGGATTTTGGCACAACTGATTCCTTCGGGAGCTAATGGAACGATACCTTCTGCAGCAGAATTTGGTGTTGCGGATTTCGTCGCACAGAAGGTTTCTGACAAGCCTGATTTGCAGTTGTTGTTTACACAAGGTCTTGAATACTTGGAGGCTTTACTGCAGCGGTCTGAGAAGACGGCAGCAGAACTCTCAAATGAAGAGTGGATTGCCCTCGTTAGCCAGCTTGAAAAAAGCCAACCAACCTTCTTCGAAATGCTCCTCCGAACTACCTACATGGGTTACTACAGCGAGTCAGCAATTCGACCACTTTTTGGTTTGTCTGCGGGTCCTACCCAACCGGAAGGATATTTGGTGCCGGCAGATGATCCAATGGAGCTTGATCGGATGCTAGAACCTGTTCGTCAAAGAGGTGTTTGCTATCGAGAATGCTAAACTTCTGTATGAATAAGGAACCATGGGCCAGGATGCTGTTGATGTATTGATTGTTGGAGCAGGAGCTTCGGGTGCTGCAGTAGCATATTCGCTTGCCGATATGGGTTTGAAGATCCTTTGCCTGGAGCAGGGAAATTGGGTTGACCGATCCAACTTGCCGAGTACCCGGAAAGATTATGAACTGCATCGATACGACAAGTTCAGTTGCGATCCAAATGTCCGTAAGCTTCCTCAAGACTACCCAATCAATTCTGAAAACTCTGCAATCACTCCTGTCAACTACAATGCGGTCGGTGGATCCACAATCAATTACTTGGGGCACTGGCCCAGATTTCACCCTTCCGACTTCCGAGTGAAGACTTTAGATGGTGTTGCTGATGACTGGCCGATTGACTACGACACGCTAGCACCCTATTACGATCTCAATAGCAAAATTATGGGAGTTTCCGGGCTTTCAGGGAATCCCTCTTACCCACCTTACGATGTTCCACTACCCCCGATCCCGTTAGGCAAATTGGGCAAAACCCTCGCAAAAGGATTCAATCAGCTTGGCTGGCACTGGTGGCCTTCCGATACCTCAATCCTGAGTCGTGATTACCAAGGGAGGAACCGATGTGTCAATGCAGGGACCTGTGATCTAGGATGTGCCTCGGGGGCCAAAGCTAGTGTAGATCTGACGTACTGGCCTTTACTGCTTGAAAAGAGAGTTCAACTACGGACAAACTGCCGTGTCCGAGAAATTACGCTCCAACCTAATGGGAAAGCAGGGGGTGTCCTCTATTATGATGCAGATGGAAATCTACAGGAGCAAAACGCAGAGCTAGTGATTATGGCCTGCAACGGGGTAGGAACACCTAGGATCATGCTCAACTCGAAGTCCAAGGAATTTCCAGATGGCATTGCTAATCGCAGTGGGAAGCTGGGAAAAAATCTGATGTTTCATCCACTTTCCGGAGTGGTTGGTCGATTTGCAGAACCAATGGAAGGGTTCAAGGGGCCGATGGCCTGTAGCATCATTAGCCAAGAGTTTTACGAGACGGATCCAAATCGTGATTTTGTTCGAGGCTACGGTTTACACGGAGGGCGTTTCACCACCCCCATGACTTTTGCTTTGGGTGGTTATGGGATAGACAATTTGATGCCCTGGGGCGCGGAACACCGGCGGCAATTCGACGAAATTTATCCTTATTGTGCCGGATTGACCATTGTTACAGAAGATCTACCTCTAGAAAGCAATGCCGTGACGCTAGATCCTGAACTTACGGATGGCGATGGCATTCCAGCCCCTAAAATCAATTACCAGGTTGATGAAAATACCCAGAGAATGTTTGCCCATGGTGCGGCGAGAGCTGAAGAGGTACTTTTAGCTGCTGGAGCCAAAAGTATTGTCGCCTCGGGGGGTGACGCTTGGTGGCGCGCTGGATGGCATTTGATGGGTACTGCCCGGATGGGAACAGACCCAGAAAACTCTGTAGTCAATGATTGGGGGCAGTGCCATGATGTGAAGAATCTCTTTATTGTCGATGGGAGCATCTTTGTCACCTCAGCTGCGGTTAATCCAACCCCCACGATCCAAGCACTCGCACTCTACATTGGTGACAGCATCAAAAAGAATCGGAACTCTCTTTTTTGCTAGACGCTTTAAAGTTCATCCAATGACAAACTGAATATTCAACAGCAAATTACCTGTAGCAAGGGCTACT
>WTIF01000268.1 GCA_011522845.1 Deltaproteobacteria bacterium | reverse complement strand
CACGACCTAGGCTTGGTACCACACATTGCCAAGTCAGTGGTGACAGTAAATCATTTTCTGCACCACCATCCCAAACCTGAGATCACAGATCTCGCACTCCACGTGATGTGTGGTTCTGACGTGGACCACCATTGTCCTCTGCCAGAAATGACCACTCTTGCTGCTGCCTCCTAGTTCAACTCAATTTGCAGCAGCTTATGTGGGAAGTCCTCCAATTTGATTTCATGCAGCATGCCTTGCTCGCCATAGTACTGGGGAGTATTGCATGTGGTCTTCTTGGTTCAATCGTAATTGTTAACAGGATGACTTTCCTTGCAGGGGGAATATCTCACTTTGCTTATGGGGGAGTTGGCTTGGGAGTTTTTCTTGGTTGGCCCCTACTTCCTACCACCTTGGCTTTTACGGTTGGTGGAGCCCTCATCTTGGCGAAATGGACTCAACAAAACCGTGAGAATTCCGATCGTGTGGTTAGTTTGCTCTGGGCAGCAGGAATGGCTTTTGGAGTATTGATGACAGATCTAACTCCGGGCTATCAGGTGGATTTGGGGAGCTATCTTTTTGGAAACATTCTAGCAATTCCCACATCAGATTTGTTTTGGATGGTAGGCATTGACTGCTTTATTCTATTGCTCGTTCTTGGAGGGTACAAACCATTGTTGGCTGTTTCTTATGATCATGAGTATGCAGAATTGACCAGGGTCCCAGTCAAATGGTTTTATCCTTTGGTGTTGGTGCTGCTCGCTTGTGGGGTGGTAATTCTGATTCGATTGGTTGGTATAATTTTGGTGTTGGCTCTGTTAACTATCCCTCCGAGTATGATGGCAAAGCATGCATCCTCATTGCAGCAGCTAATGATGGGCTCAACACTTCTATGTTTTGCTATGTGCTTGATTGGACTGATCATCTCTTACTACGGAGATACGAATACCAGTGCTGCGATTGTTGGAGTTGCTATTGCCACTTACCTGACAAAGACTCTCCTAGAATTGGCGAGGAATCGTCTCATCACAAAGTATTGAATTATGAAGCACATGCTAAAGGTAGTATCTTGGTAGGCGGGAATTCAAATTAGTTAAAATCTCATATGGAATAGTTCGGGCTTGTTCTGCCAAATGTTCCACAGTGATCACCTCCTCTCCGCTCCTCCCAATCAGAGTCATCTCGGCATCATTTGGAACAGACTTCTCAGGACTTTCAATCATCATCTGATCCATACAGATTTTACCAACTACTGGGTATCTCTTCCCTTCATAAAGCACTTCAGCATTACCGGACAAGCCTCTCATAAATCCGTCACCATATCCGATTGGAAGTGTACTGATCCAGGTATTCTTTGAAGCCTTCCAGGTCGCACCGTAGCTAACAGTTTGCCCCTTCAACATTCCTTTTTGAAAGACGGTTTTTGCTTTGAGGGTCAAGCTCCTTTTCAGTTCTAACTCTATTTGGCTTTTCACATCTGGTTGGATTCCATAGAGAAGAATGCCTGGTCTCACCATATCGAAAAAACTTTTTGGGTGATGGAGAATTGCTCCAGAATTAGCTAGATGCCTCATTGGTATTGGCGCCCCCAGCTTTTCAAAGTGCCCAATGCCCTCTTCAAATCTCTCGAGTTGAAGAGCAGTCATCTCGTCATGGGGATCATCTGCACAAGCAAAATGCGAAAATATTCCAATAAGTTGACAATTTTTACTCAGTAGTGCTGCTTCGATCATCGGCAGTGCTGAACTAGCACGAGTGCCAATTCGACCCATCCCAGTATCCAATTTTATGTGAATTCTTGCTTTGCAGCCCAAATGCAGCGCCCATCTTTCCACCTGCTCCAATTTAGAGAGTGAGGAAACGGTAATGTCAATTTGATGGAGCAGAAAATGAGGAATTTGACTTTCTAGTAACCCTCCGAAGACAAGGATCGGGCAAGCAATTCCGTTCTCTCTCAAAAAAAGTGCTTCCTCCAGCAAGGCAACACCCAACATATCAACTGCAGATTGTTCATAAAAGCGTGCTACTGGAACCAAACCATGCCCATAGGCATTTGCTTTGATGACGGCCATCACCTTAGCTGGTGCAACTCTTTTTCGAATTTCTGAAAGGTTGTGAGCCAAAGCAGTAAAATCTACTTCAATCCAAGCAGGCCTGGAAGGATCAGGAAAATTTTCAAAATTTAGGCAGGAGGTTGGATGAGAAAAAGTTCTTTTCTCATTGTTTGAGTTGGCTATAGAAGCCAACGAGTGCGCTGCAGAAGAGTTCAAAATTTTCAATCTCCGTATCTTCACTGATTCGGGTGAGGGTGTCTAATAGCTGATCAAAACTTCTAAATGTTCGGTACGCATCATAAACACGTATGCGAATTTCTTGCTCTTCAAAGAGTGTGGCTAAATCTTGAACCAATTTAGTCAAACTAAATGGATCTTCTTTCAAATCAGAGAGCACCTGTTCCATAAACAACTGGACAAATTGCTGTAGTCGTTGAGGGGCTTCAAATGAATCCGAGTGATTCCCATAGGTTGGAGATTTGCCGGGCACAGTTCCGGGAGCGATGCGTCGTTTTTCGTGCGCACCTTTTGCAGAGGGATAAGCAAGTCGATAGGAGCCACCTTTCTCCTGCATTTTTTCAAAAAGACTCTGAAGTTTTTCCGAACTAAGTTTTGTTTGCTCAGTTGGAGCCGTGACCAAGCGTTGTAGAAAGGGACTCTTGGGATTACTCAAGAGGTCGTAGGTGTCAGCTGGCGGTTGGTAAGGTACTGGCTTGCTTGAAGCTCCAACGTTGCGTGGCCGTTGTCGAACAATCAATGGAACACGGTTTGTATCCTGCTCTTCCATTAAATTTTACCTAGCATTCAAGTGATATTTCCTAGTCAAATTTTCGCTTCCACGTGGAGTAAAAACCTTCGCCTTTTGTGGAAGTATTTCAACTAATAACAATTTCAAACAACTGAACAATGATTTCTTCCGTATTGGATCATTCGGCTTTAAGACGAAACATTTTTTTTGGTCTATTGCTAAGTTTTCTGATTTGTTCTTCAGGATTGTTGCATGCCAATGAGTCTGAGGATGCAAAGCGTTGGCGAGATTTCATGCAGCAAGGAAGCCATGCGCAATTGATTCAAGATCTCAAAAAGAGCATCAAAAAAGGACTTCTTGATCAATCCCTACTCGCCCAGATCATTCTAGGAAAAAGTTTATCGGCGACTGGGGAGTACGCAGAGGCTGAGAAAGTCTTCCAAAAGGGATTTCAAACAGATCCAAAACACCGAGATTATTGGGCTTTGCAGCAGGTAAGGCTTTATTTGACCTGGAAAAAACATGAAAAAGCCTTAGGAGCAATTGAAAAAATCCTAGAGTCACCGAGACGATCTCTATATCTGCCAACTCTTCGTCTCATGCTGAAGAATCATTTCAACAGCACTAAAGAGCTGAATCTTCTTTACAGCTTTCTGGAGAATACACTGCATCAACCAGATTGGTTTTTTGAAGAATATGATCTTGCTGAGAAATTCATCAAAGTAGCTGAAAGGAAAAAGGTTACTGTCCCTTTTGAGGTGACAGCTAATCTTTGGATGAATCCGGATAATTTGAGGGACGCTGAAGCTTCAGATCAACGAATCAAAAGAATAAAGCAAAAACCATCTGGATCAATGGTGGTCAACAGAATGAAGACGATCAGCCGACTTCGGCTAGATATGTATCTCATCAAACACTTACCTACCCGATTAAGTGGTCTCTCCAAATTTGAACGAGCTAAATTAGGCGAGATTTACGCAGCAGCTATGCATAGGGAACGCTTCTACACAAAGACTCTAAAATTGATGAAGCAGGGATATTTCACAGAAAATTTTTCAATGCCGGAAGATCGTCAGCTGTATTGGCAAGCTCGTATGTGGAGGAAGAAGAAAGATGAAGGCTCAATGGCAAAAGTTATTGGACAAATCAACAAAAAATATCCCCTCTCCAAGGCGCATGAAGACATCCTTTTGGAGGTTTCTAGGTCGTACAAGGGAAACAACAATGATGAAGTTGCAGAGATTTGGTGGAAGAAACTACTGGAAAATTTCCCCAAAAAGCGTTCTGGAGAAATCGCAGCCTGGGAGTTGGCTTGGTATCACTATCAACAAAAGAATTGGAAAACTTCTCTAAAGTACATCAACGATGGCCTCAGGAATGGCATTAACAATCCTGAAGTAGCCGCAAAATTTGTTTATTGGCAAGGAAAGCTTGCTGTTCAAGAAAAAAAGCAAGAACGAGCTCAAAGAATTTTTAACAACCTGCTCAGTTGGTACCCCAACACATTTTATGGAATGCTGGCGCAGCGTACAATGAGCAGTCTGGTTCCGAAAAAAATACCCTACAAACAGAAAGATTATTGGCACGACAATCCACCTGAGCTGAAGGCAAACGAGGAAAAAACAGAGTTGGAATTTGCAGAGTTTGTGATGGCTGCCGGAGACGGAAACATTGGAGCTAAGCACATTCGTAATCTAGTTGATTTAAAATCACCCAAGGAATTGATCTGGAAGAGCAGTCTGGTACTAGATGAATACGGTGAATATCGCTCCTTGCAAACAATCGTTGTCAACCATTACCTAGGTGATTTGAAGCGTATTCCAATTAAGGACCAACAAGTTTGGACTTTCGCTTTTCCTAGACCTTATTGGATGGATGTTCAAAATTTTTCAAAAAATGCTGGGATTGACCCCTATCTGGCTTTGGCAATTATGCGTGAAGAAAGCCTTTATCAAGCAGATGTGGTCTCTCCAGCTTCTGCTCGTGGACTGATGCAGTTGATGCCATACACTGGAAAAAGAGTAGCTAAGATCATTGGGTTGAAGCTGAAAGATGAGAAAGATTTATTCAATCCAAAGATTAATATTCAGCTCGGAACATCCTATCTTGGACAGATTTCAAAAAGGTTTGGGGAGGTGATTCAGATCGCAGGGAGCTATAATGCAGGACCAGGTCGTATGAAAGAATGGTTGAAGAGATTCCCTGACCGAGACCTTGACGAATTTGTTGAAAGCATCCCCTACATTGAAACCAGGAATTATGTGAAACGAGTGTTTAGAACTCATCAGCTGTACAAAGCTATCTATGAGGCACGTACATAATGGCTGCCAAATTTTGGGCTAATTGGTCCTTTACTGATTCCTCAAGTTATCTTGGATTCTTCATCTATGCTCTTTTTGTATTCAGCACTTTTAGTATTGCTGGATCTGAAGCCTCCATCTTCTTCATCTATCTGATTAGCCTCTGGCGATTTGTTCGCAGGAAGGGGTTGGGCTACAAGCATTGGCTCATCTGGCCCGTAATCATCTACATGAATTTGACTGTTTTGAGTGGTTATTTCAATGGATACCCTGGGATTGATCATCTTTATTCAGCTCAGACAAATTGGCGCCTACTCCTACCTTTTGTACTAGCTATTGCAATTTTGGAAGTTGACCAACAGAAACTCATTCGATTTCTCTTTGTACCCCTATTATTGGTTTCTCTGTACGGAATCCTTCAGTATTTCACTGGGGTAGACTGGCTTCGCTCACCTGAAAGAAGGCTGACTACTCTTTATTACACTGCGGCTGATGGTACCCAGTTTTTTCATGGAAAGGGCAATTTTACCCATCATCTGACTTACGGTGGATACTTACTATTGCTTTTTCCTCTTTTCTTTCTTTTCTCAACGGTGAAGGATCTTTCTACCAAATGGCGATGGTTTTATGGACTTGGTAGCGTAGTGATGCTTGCGGGTGCGGTGTCTTCTTTGGGACGAAGTATCTGGTTGGGAATCTTAATGGTGTTTTGGATTTTGTTGTTTCGAATTTCAAAAATTTTGGGGATTGTTTCCTTAATTATCGGACTGGGATTGGGTGGTTGGATTTTTCAACAGGTACTCAGTGGAGAGACCAAAAATTGGCAAATTAGAGATAACGCAATAGTTCAGCGTCTCACCAGCGCATTAGACATTACAGCTAACAAAGATCGATTGTTGATGTGGGATTCAGGTGTCCAGGGAATTCAGGACCATCCAATTTGGGGTATCGGATATGGCAATGACAAGAATGTCATGGATCAATACCGGATACCTTTAGCTGAAAAAAACAATCATCGTTTTAACAACAGTGCCAGTGCAGGAGTTCACAACATTTACCTGCAAACATGGCTCAATTATGGGGTCATTGGTTTTCTTGCCTACCTAGGGATCGTATTTGGCTTCTTGTTGACCTGTATCCTTTCATTGAGAAGAGTAGAATCCTCAAGTTGGGAAGGGGCTATCTTCTGGGGTGCGCTGGCTGGGGTTTCCGGCTTTCTGGTAGCTGGAGTTTTTGAAAATAACTTTCGAGATGGAGAAGTTCAGACTGCCTTCTTAATGTTGATGGGATTAGTAC
>WTIF01000390.1 GCA_011522845.1 Deltaproteobacteria bacterium | reverse complement strand
TGCCGCCTGGAATTCCTTCTGGACTACTCTAAAGATTTCAGCAATCTCAGCTCCCTTAACTGCTGGATTGGGTCTACTAACGGCCTGGTTGCTCGTTCGTCAGCGTTTCGCAGGAAAAGATGTTTTCGAATTCATCACGATGCTCAGCTTTGCGATTCCCGGGACGATCATTGGAATTGGCTACATTCTCGCCTTTAACGTACCTCCGATTGAAATTACAGGAACGGGGATCATTCTGATCGTCTGTTTCTTGTTCCGTAACATGCCCACAGGTATTCGAGCTGGCGTTGCAGCAATGGCTCAGTTGGACCCAAGTCTTGACGAAGCATCCCTAACACTCGGAGCGCCTTCCAGCACAACCCTAAGAAAAATTTTGCTTCCCCTGTTGCGCCCAGCCTTGTTGGCTGCTTTGGTCTTTAGCTTTGTAAGAGCGATGACCGCAATCAGTGCCGTCATTTTCCTCGTTAGTGCGGATTATGATATGGCAACTTCTTATATTCTTGGACGTGTTGAAAACGCGGACTACGGACTGGCGATTGCCTACAGTTCCGTGCTGATTGTCGTCATGTTGATTGCGATTGGTGGCATCCAGTGGGTGGTTGGACAACGTCAACTGGGCCGACGAGGTTCGAGCCCCATTTCCTGGAGTGGCAACGGATGAACAATAAAGCGCACACTGCGGTCGAATTCCTGAACGTCACCAAGGCTTTTGGAAACGTCAAAGCAGTCCGCGATGTCAGCTTTCAAATTCAATCTGGAGAGTTGGTCACTCTGCTGGGTCCGTCTGGCTGTGGGAAGACGACTACCTTGCGTTTGATTGCTGGGCTCGAGATGGCTACAGGAGGCCAGATCATGATCAGAGGTCGTGATGTGACACAGTTACCGGCAACAGACCGTGATGTAAGCATGGTCTTTCAGTCGTACGCCTTGTTTCCCCACATGACCGTGCTACAAAACGTCAGCTATGGGCTGACAATGTCCCGTCTCTCCAAGGACATGGTTGAAGAGCAGGCGTTGAATGGTTTAAAACTCGTGGGACTGACTGGATTTGAAAAACGGCTTCCAAGTGAACTTTCGGGAGGTCAACAACAGCGAGTTGCAGTGGCAAGAGCGCTCGTTCTGGAACCAGAGGTATTACTTTTTGATGAACCACTTTCCAATCTGGATGCAAAACTGAGAAGGCGTGTACGGGAAGAAATTCGGGACCTGCAACAACAATTGCAACTGACCGTAGTCTACGTGACCCATGATCAGGAAGAAGCTTTAGCAGTATCTGATCGGATCATCGTGATGCAAGAGGCTGTTATCGCTCAGCAAGGCTCTCCAAGAGAACTGTATGAAAGTCCAAAGACGCGCTTTGTTGCAGATTTCATTGGAGATGCAAACTTAGTCAACGGAAAGTTGACCTCTACAGATGGTGAGATGGGAACACTTCAACTGGATGAATTGACGATCCAACTACCTCATTTGAATCTACCCATCGGTGAAGTGACAGTAGCCGTCCGACCAGAAGCAATCGTTTTAGATCCAAGGCCTGAGGCAACTGGAATTCCAGGTACTGTTCATAAAGCTGTCTATCTTGGGAGCCACCTCGAATATGAGATCAAGTGCGCAGTAGGCGAGCTTTTCGTGATTGATCCGCTTGGGAAAGAGGTTATTGCCGAGGGACATCCTGTTCGGCTTCAGATCCGAGAACGCGGAGTCAATCTCGTACAGGACTGAACTGAGTAAAGTTAGTCCGTTGGAAGTGTTACGCGCTGTGCTTGATCACTGACTGGATCATAGGCAACGGCTGCTCCGCTGGAAACACCCATTCCCGTGATGGCAGAAATTGTCACTTGGTGGGTGACCAGTAGAACCGGATCTCCATCAGGTGAGAGATCCTGCAAAAACTTTCGAAGAGAAGCCAGAGTAGCTTCGCGTGGAACGATGCCTTGGAAAAATGAATTAAGCCCTTTCAATTCCTGAACTTTCCCCATGTTGATCAACCGGGCTGTTTCCAGGCAACGGCACCACTGGCTGGAATAAACCCCCTCACATCTAAGGCCTGCCTTCCGGAAGGCATTACCAATTTGGCGTGACTGTTCTCGTCCAACTTCATCCAAAATCCGCTGTGTGCTGCAATCTCTCAGTTGAAAGTTGCTTGGATCTCCAAAACCCGGGGCCAAAGCATGGCGGAGCATTAAAACACGCCCGAAAGGTTTCTCAGTATATTCCTGTAGAGACAGCGCGTGTGTAGTATCAAATACGATTGTGCAAAGCAGTCCCACAAGTACAAGCCAGCTCCATTTCATCGATTCTCTCCAATAAATGTTTTGCATTCTGAGTATTCACCTTGATTTGCTCGCTAATTTTGCGACAACTACAAGAATTAATTTCGCATCACTGTATTCAGTTTTTACAGTTTGATGGGGATTTCACTTAAAAGCCAAGTAGGGTAAGCACTAAATAGGTAAGCCATCATGGACGCAATCTACGCAATTGGCATTGATGTGATTTTGTTACTGATCCTAGGTATTGGGCTCGGTCAAAATTTATCGATCAAGCTATTGGGGGTGCTGCTTTTGATTTTCTACCTTGTCAACGATGGTTTTGAAACTGCCGGATTTGATATTGCGTTGTTACTAGCTGTGGGAATTGGCCTTGCACCTAACTGGGCATTTAAGGTCATTGGCTTTACGTTTCTCTGGTTTTACCTCACTGAAGTCCAAGCCCCCATTTGGTGGCTCCTCCCCCTAGTTATCCTGACAAACATGATCGGTCGAGTCGTCTTCAATCTGGGAATCAACTGGCAAAAAACCTGACTGAAATACTATTTTGATTGGCCATGATGACTTAAAATTCAACTGACTTGTCCGATATTCTTTACCCTTGCTTACCCCGAAAAATCGATCAATGGACCAGCTCCAGGGATTGAGTTCCCAAAGCTGCCTCTAGCTGCTCCTCACGCTCAAACTTCTCCTTTTTTGACACGGGAACTGGTGTATCGAACTCGTACGTTGGATGCTCCAATTGTTTTCGATAAGTTTCTCGCATTTCTGTCCAAGCTTCGAAAATTGTTCTGGGTTTCGGCATATCGTCAGCAACCACTTGATGCAGTTTCGGCAAATTGTAACAGGGCACCGCAGCAAACATGTGGTGTTCCAAATGCCAGTTCATGTGCCAATAAAGAAATTCACTAATTGGATCCAAGGTGATTGTGCGGACACATTTGCGAAAGTCTGGGACATCACTGCGTAGGCCGCAATGCATCGGGGCACCGACGAAATACCAGAGCCAGTTACCGATGAAGTGATGTAGGGAGATGATGAAGAAGAGAATTGGTTGTCCGATCAGCAAGGCAAAGATTAGCACACCAGTATGAAAGCCGAGAACCAACCTAGCCCATCGAACAGAATGCTGTCTTCCTACTGGTGCATCATCAAACAGATGTACATCCCAATTGCTGAAATAAGGATGGTTGAAACGATCCGTAGCCATTCCCCAAAATCCTTTCAGAGTCGGGATTAAGCCTCTTGATTCAAAACCACCTGAGAAATTGAAGGTGAACAATTGCAGGAGATATAGCGGCTTCAGTGACGGAACTTTCGGTAAAACCAATTCCTTGTCAACGGCTGAATGTAGGGTGAAGCGATGATGATAGTTGTGGCTCACTTGGTAGACCGGGAAACTGAGCCAACCTAGGAGAGAAAAAATCCTGAGAAAAAATGTGTTCAGTTTTTTGGTTTGGAAAACAGTTCCGTGCGTGAGTTCATGCCAGGGTGCAATGAAAAAAGTCCCCACGGTACCATGGACAAATAATAGAATCATTGCAGCAAGCCACCATCCAGCATTAGCGAAGAGAAAAGTCAAAGTACCAGTCGTTAGCCAAATCCCGAGATGACCGAGTGCCAGTTGAAAGCCCTTGGCATCACTTCGTTTCGACAATTCTCGCAATTCTTTGGCTTCAATTGGACAGCGATACCACTTGATGCGTAATTCCTTGCGCAACTCAGAGAGTGATTTTTCTGATTTGTTGATCTTCATATTTCCCAATTGTTAATTTCTTCTTCTCTAGTTTTACTCAATCCGTTCTAAGGGACATCTAAATATTTGCTCACTATAGCGACTCCGGTCATACACGACAACTCAGGAAATCGTCTAGAACCGTGATTGCCTCCCTAATATCCTCTTCCTACGACTTCTCTGGACCGCCTTAAAACACTACAACCACAGTTGGTCTTGATGATGAGAATTCAGCAATTGGGGCACTTTGCCCAGATTCCCAAGTTTTAGAGCCTGATCGAGTACCATGCAGCACCTACCGATTCCATCATCATCAAACTACTTGCTTCATCCTTAGAAATCGTTGATTTTCACTTGCTGACTTTGCAGAATTGCTCTCTGAAGGGCTTGCTCTGAAATGCCGAGCAACTTATCAACCGCCACGAGAAAAGGTGCGCAGAGAAAACCAATGCCTAACAATCAATATCCTGAATTTGTTCCGGTAGAGCCGAATTGGAATCAAAACACCGTTGCGGTGCAAGCTGGGCGTCCAGCCCGATTCGCTGGTGCTCCTATGAATACGCCGGTCACTCTCTCTTCTACTTATGTCCACACTACTGATCTTGGGTACGGTCGAGATGGTAACCAAAGTTGGGGAGCACTTGAGGAAGCTCTTGGTCAACTGGAAGGCGGAATCGCTACTACATTTTCATCCGGGCTCGCAGCCGCAACCGCTATCGCAGATCTTATTGTTCCAGGTGGCACTCTGTTGGTACCGACTGGTGCGTACTACGGCGTGAAGAACATTTTCGAACGCCTTGAGATGCACAAACGCCTAAACGTACGCCTCATTGATCTTGGAAATACTGACGCCACCATCGAAGCACTTGAAGGTGCAGACGCAATCTGGATGGAATCCATCGCTAATCCAACTCTGGTCGTTGCTGACATTCCTGCCATCGTCAACGAAGCGAAAAAGCTGAATATCCTGACAATTGTCGATTCCACTTTCGCTACGCCACTTCGTCAACGTCCGCTTGATTTCGGTGCAGACATTGTCCTTCAATCTGTGACAAAATTTCTTGGCGGACATTCTGACCTTCTGCTCGGAGCAGTCATCTGTAAATCAAACGCACACGCTGAGTTCATGGTGAAACATCGACACGACTTTGGGGCAATCCCCGGAGGATTCGATGCTTTCCTTGCGCTGCGTGGCCTAAGAACCCTCGCCGTGCGTCTTGATCGCTCTGAAACCAATGCTTTGGAACTCGCAAAACGCTTAAAGAGCCACCCAAAAATCAAGAAAGTAAATTACCCAGCCTTGCCAGGTGATTCGCAGCATGAGAAGGCGACCAAAGTCCTTCCGAATGGTTGTGGTGGGATGCTTTCCTTCGAAATTGATACTACGCCTGAGAGAACAGATCAGATTCTTGAATCGCTCAAAGTGATTACTCACGCAACGAGTTTGGGAGGAGTAGAGAGCCTCATTGAACGTCGAACCCGTTATGAAGCGGAACGTGAGGCAGGGGTACCAATGACACTTTGTCGATTTTCGGTAGGTATTGAGAACGTTGAAGATTTGTGGAGTGATCTTGAATCCGCAATTTCCATGGTCTTGGGTTAGCCCAAACTAGCTTTTACATCCCCTCAGTTAATGACCACTTGGAAAAAACAATTCCACTAGTGTGGGGTAATTGGGTGTGAAGATTTCACCTAATTCATGTCCAGTAGGTTCGAAACTAGGTGTGTAAAATTCGGTCCGGCTCATACAGCGTCAATGATCCAAATTTTATCCACACTTCTAAGCCAATCCTTGCCCAAATACGACTTTAGAAGGGATCGATAAGACTAGCAGGGTAGTAACTGGTTAAACGCTCAATTGATCTGCCTCGCATCTAACCAGTCTCATTTGCATTGTTTCAAAAAAAGCTCCACAAATATAGCTTATTCTAAGCTTCATTTACCGCCTAATTTACATTGAGTTAGTACCATCCTTCCGCATTAGAATGCATTTGGATGGATGCACTTTGGAAGCGCTAAGTATGAATGACTGACTTGAGCTCTGTAAACCTGCCCAAAGCTGCTGCCACCCAACCAACTTGGTAGACGCAACCAACTTTGCTTGGCAAATTTTGGATCCATTCTCAGGTAACCTGTGGCCCCCGAGTTTGAGACCAGACTGGCTTTTGTACGGAAATGATTTAGTAGGTGGGACTTGCGTTGGCGCTCGATGTTGCGGACAAGATTCTCAACTGAGGCTGTTTGCTTGACTGACATAATGAACTCCATGTTTTGAGTAAGCATCCTGCTTATGATGGATTCGCTGAATCCGGTTTCACAAGGCTGTTGATCAGTAATGATCTCGTTAACCTTAATGTGACAATAATATTACAG
>WTIF01000391.1:1842-6432 GCA_011522845.1 Deltaproteobacteria bacterium | reverse complement strand
GAAATGCTCCATGCAGATCAAGAGGAAATCAATAACATTCTAAGCATGATCGACCGGATCTCTCGCGATGCCCAATATGGCAAGAAGCATCTGCTCGACGGTAGCCGAGGTGCCAACGGAGTAACGAGTGGAGCTAACCTGGAATTTGTCGGCGCCAACGAGAAGACAAAAGGTTCCGGAGTGGGTGGTTACAAGATCGAAGTTGTAGAGACTGCCAAGCGTGCTCAGTTGACAGGTACATTAGCTCTAACAAATGAGATCATCGACCGCGGTGAACAAATCACAATTGAAGAAGGTGGAAAGACAATCACTTTCAACACACTACGTGGCGAAACAGTCGAAGCGAATCTCAATGCACTCAAGAAGACAATGGCAGATTCGAACATCGATGTTGAGTTGGTGCTACCCAATCAGCAGAAACTGGAGTCCTTGCTAGAGGACAGTGATCTGCGATCAAGCATCCGCTATCGAATCATTGGGGTACACAACAACGCCGACGCACTCGAGGATGTACTTCGCCAAGAAGATGTGACTACTGCCCTACGTGAAGTTGGCCTCACTGTCGAGGACATCCGTGCAGCTGCTGCGAACATTACTGATTCCAACGAGCCACAATTTATCACCTTGCGTCACAAGGATTATGGTACAGAGCCTGTCTTTTCGGTAACCAGCACCACAGCTGGTTTGGTAGCCGCGGAATCAGACGTGCCCCAGGAGATCAACAACGGTCGTGATATAGCTGGCAAGATTCAAGGAGAGGTCGCTTTTGGCAAGGGTCAAGTACTGAAAGGAGGAGCGTTCACACAGGCTGATGGTTTGGAGATCCTTTATACCGGCTCAAAAGCCAGTGCGAGCGGTGAGTTCGTTGGCTCCGTTACAGTCACTCAAAACTCGATGTATTTCCAGGTGGGTGCGAACTGCGGCCAAACTGTGACACATGGCATCCGCGAAATTACTTCGAAGGGATTGGCTCGAGCAGTTGAGAATCTCTCTGGATTCAAATCCTTGGCGGATATCGATGTGCGAACGGCACAAGGAGCTCAAGACGCTATCTGCCTGATCGACAAAGCAATTCAGGAAGTTTCTGGAACACGAGGCCGGATGGGAGCCTTCCACAAAAACAACCTCCAGAGCAACCTAAACTACCTACGAAGCGCACACGAAAACGTGACGAAGGCAGAGTCTGTCATCCGTGATACAGACGTTGCTGAGGAGATGACGCTTTACACCCGTAACCAAATCATGATGGAAGCCAACGTAGCAATGCTGGCTCAGGCCAATCAGGCCCCAAATGTCCTGATGAGACTCCTACAGTAAAAATTGGTTTCAAAATCAAGAGTTCAGTTTCTCTGACGATTTCGTCGAAGTTCATTACTGCCCAGAATGAGGGGTAACCATGTCAATACGCATTAACACAAACATATCAGCGATCAACGCTCATCGCATGTTGGCAAGAAACAATGAGATTTCTTCAAGAAATCTGGAACGTCTTTCATCTGGTCAGAAGATCAATCGTGGGGCCGATGGGCCGGCGGCTTTGGTCATCAGCGAGCGTTTGCGAGCACAGATTGGGGGAATCAAGCAGGCAATTGATAATTCGGAAGCAGGCATCTCCCTGGTACAAACAGCGGAAGGTGCTCTGGACGAAGTTAGTGCGGCTTTGGTCAATGCACGGCAGTTGGCAGTTCATGCAGCAAACGAAGCGGTCAACGACGAAGTGATGCTGAAAGCTGACCAGCAGGAGCTTGAGAACATCTTGGGTACAATCAACCGAATTGCCAAGAACACACAGTATGGAACCAAGACTTTGCTTGATGGCAGCAAGGGTGGCAATGGCGTGACGACTGGCGAAAATCTGGAGTATGTCGGGGCAAACGAAAAAACAAAAGGTTCTGGTCGACGAGGCTACGAAGTGGTCATTCGCCAGGCTGCAACTCAGGCCATCGTGCGAGGCTCATTAGCACTTGACAACAACATCATTGATCGGGGCGAACAGATCACTTTGAGCGAAGGAAATAAGACGGTTACCTTCCAAACAATCAAGGGGGAAACGGTTGAAACCAACCTAAACGCTCTAGAGAAGGCGATCAAGGACGCAGGATTGCGAATCAGGATGAACCGTCCTCTACAGATGAATACAGATGCCAACGCACCACAGATCCTTGAATTCCAACATCTAGACTATGGCAGTGAGCACTCATTTCGAGTCTCCAGCACGACTGCAGGAATTCTCTCTTCCGCAGGGGATGTGTACGACACAGTGCAGAACGGATTAGACGTACATGGGGAGATCAATGGAGAGGAAGCAAAGGGCAGAGGTCAAATTCTGACAGGTGGACCAGGAGCCGCAAAAGTTGAAGGACTTCAGATTCGCTACACGGGTGAAGACGTTGGTTACAGTAAAGACGACCTCAAGTTCATGCCATTGGGTGCAACCAGGGAAATGAATTTTCAGCAGGGCCTACAGAATCAAGCTGGCAAGCGAGTCGGTGGAGTTACTTTTTCTCAAACCGTATTGAACTTCCAGGTAGGAGCAAACTGCGGCCAGACAACAATCCTAGCGATCCAGAGCATGTGGGCTAAGGCTCTCGGAAGAGGAGTACGCAATGAATCCGAATTCGATTCTTTGCAAGACATTGATCTGACAAGCGCAGAGAAGGCACAGGACGCAATGTGCGTGATTGATCGGGCATTGGAGGAAGTCAATGCAACACGAGCCCGACTCGGAGCCTTCCAAAAGAACAATCTGGAAAGCAACCTGAGCTACCTGCGTTACGCTTATGAGAACCTGAGCAAGAGTGAGTCTGTGATTCGTGATGCAGACATTGCGGATGAGATGACCCAATTCACTCGCAACCAGATCATGATGGATACCACGATGGCTATGTTGGCTCAGGCAAACCAGCGTCCACAATCAGTGTTGCAGCTACTGCAATAAGAGTGATGAGCAGGGCCTTGGCTAAAGAGGCCCTCTAGCTCTAAATTCAAATTATCGAAAATATCCGAGTGAATACTTTCGGACGACCTTGCGGGTCTTCGGAAAGTACGCACGAAGCGTCGATGTTGAATATCCATTTTCTACGCTGGCTTTCAGCGTAGGGAGGGTGACACAGGGAGGTGTCATACCTTGGTTGAGTAACGCCAAATTAATTCAGACACCTACCCAATCAGATTCAAGGAGGAATTGTGTCACTACGAGTCAATACCAACATGCCAGCGATCAATAGTCACCGAAACTTGATCATTAACAACACTGAGCAGCCAAGACCATGGAGCGTTTGTCTTCCGGATTAAAAATCAATCGTGGAGCCGATGGTCCTGCTTCCTTGGTAATCAGTGAGCGACTACGAGCTCAGACCGCTGGCTTGAAGCAAGCTATCGACAACTCGGAAGCTGGAGTTTCGCTTGTACAAACAGCAGAAGCTGCACTAGATGAAGTTAGTTCAGCATTGATCAATGCTCGTCAACTTGCTGTCGCTTCCGCCAACGAGGCAGTCAACGATGAATTTATGCTGCGCGCAAACCAGCAGGAGATCGACAACATTCTAGCAACGGTCAACCGGATTGCGCAAAACACCCAATACGGCAAGAAGAACCTGCTCGATGGCAGCAAGGGTGCCACAGGCGTTGTGTCTGGAGCAAATTTGGAGTTCGTGGGTGCGACTCAAGCAACCAAGAGTTCTGGGCCGAATGGTTACGAGATTCACATCACACAGGCTTCACGCCGTGCCCAGGTCACTGGATCAGTTGCTCTGACAAACGAGATCATTGATCGAGGTGAGCAGATTACGATCACGGAAGGCTCCAAGACAGTCAACTTCAAGACGATCAAGGGTGAAACAGTTGAAACCAACCTGAATGCATTGAAGGCCGCGATCGAAGAGGCCGGACTGAATCTGTCGCTGATTCGTCCTGCTGAAAATTCCACAGATGCCAACGCACCACAGATCATCAGTTTGCGCCATAACGAATTTGGCAGTGAGCATTCCTTTAAAGTGTCCAGTAGCACAGCAGGTCTTGTTTCAACTCAAGGCGATGTCTACGACACGATTGACAACGGATTGGATGTACAGGGTGAAATCAACGGTGAGGAAGCCACAGGTAAAGGGCAAATCTTAACTGGAAACGATGGTAACTCCAGCACTGAGGGCTTGGCGATTCGCTACACGGGTCAGGCGCTTCCAGGTGAGCCCAACCCACCAGATTTGCCACAGCCTGAAACAGCAGCTGATCAGGTCACCCAGGCCAACTTAGGCAACTTGGTACCTGTCAAAGCTGGCACGATTTCACTCTCTCAAAATTCACTGGTTTTCCAGATTGGTTCTAACTGTGAGCAAACGACTGCGATTGCACTGCGGAACATGCAGACCAACACACTGGGAACCGGAGTTGACAACGAAAGTGGATTCTCATCGCTCGCAGAGATCGATGTGACCGATGCTCAAAGCGCTCAGGATGCGATGTGCGTGATTGACCGAGCCTTGGAAGAGGTTTCTTCGACCAGAGGTGAGATTGGGGCCTTCCAGAAGAACAACCTGGAGAGCAACCTGAACTACCTGAGAATCGCTCATGAAAACGTGATGAGTTCTG
>WTIF01000391.1:0-1742 GCA_011522845.1 Deltaproteobacteria bacterium | reverse complement strand
TCTGTGATCCGTGATGCGGATATGGCTGAGGAGATGACCAAGTTCACACGTAACCAAATTATGACAGATTCCGCAACGGCTATGTTGGCTCAAGCGAATGCACGGTCACAGGCGGTTCTACAGTTACTAAATTAAGCAAAGCAGCCGCTAGAGTGGCTGCCTGACTTTTCATAGAAAGGCTGACACAGGAAGTGTCAGCCTTGAGTCAAAGAATCTGGATAGATTCTAAACATCATAAGTGTTCATGGAGGAACAATGACTTTACGAGTAAACACCAACATTCCAGCGATCAACAGTCACCGTAACCTGATTTTGAATAATACGAATCAGGCGCGCACGATGGAGCGCTTGTCTTCTGGTCTAAAGATCAACCGAGGAGCTGACGGTCCTGCTTCCTTGGTGATCAGCGAGCGCCTACGGGCTCAGACTGCTGGATTGGAACAAGCGATTGATAACTCTGAGGCAGGGATTGCACTGGTGCAAACAGCTGAAGGCGCACTTAACGAAATGAGCGCAATATTGATCAATGCTCGACAGCTCGCGGTAGCATCCGCAAATGAGGCGGTGAATGATGAATTCATGCTGCGAGCGAACCAGCAAGAGATCGATAACATCATTGCAACCGTCAATCGGATCGCTCAGAACACAGAATTTGGCAAGAACAAACTGCTTGACGGCAGCAAAGGTGCCAACGGAGTGGTTTCCGGAGCCAATTTGGAATTTGTTGGAGCCACCAGGGACACAAAGGCTTCCGGTCCCAGGGGTTACGCTGTTCACATCACACAGGTAGCCCGACGAGCTCAAGTGACGGGTACCTTGGCTTTGACCAACGAAATCATTGATCGTGGCGAACAGATTACCATTACAGAAGGATCGAAAACCGTTAATTTCCAAACGATCAAGGGAGAGACGGTCGAGAACAATATGAACGCTTTGACCGCTGCGATCAAGGAAGCAGGACTCAACCTGGACATGATTCGCCCGGAAGAGATAAACACAGACGCCAATGCACCACAAATCATTAGCCTGCGTCACAAAGAATTTGGCAGTGAGCATAGTTTCCAAGTTTCCAGCACAACAGCAGGATTACTGAGCAGTCAGTCTGATGTTTATGACACCATCACAAATGGTTTGGATGTAGCGGGTGAGATCAATGGGGAAGAGGCTACTGGCAAGGGTCAAGTGCTGACAGGAAACGCTGGTAACTCAAGTACAGATGGTTTGTCGCTTCGCTACAACGGATTAGCTCTGCCAGGTGAATTTCCACCAGCTGACATTCCTGCGGAGATGACGCCACCAGATCAGAGAAGTGAGGCCTCACTCGGTAACTTGGTACCCGTCAAAGCTGGTACGGTCTCGTTATCTCAGAACGCGTTGGTTTTCCAGGTGGGTGCCAACTGTGAGCAGACAACGTCAGTGGCTCTACGCAATATGAGAGCGAACAGCCTAGGAACCGGTGTCAAGAATGAAAGTGATTTTGGCTCACTCGCAGATATTGATGTGACGGATGCTCAAAGCGCTCAGGATGCGATGTGCGTGATTGACCGAGCCTTGGAAGAAGTCTCCTCGACTCGTGGTGAGATCGGGGCTTTCCAAAAGAACAATCTGGAGAGCAATCTGAACTACCTGCGAATCGCTCATGAGAACGTGATGAACTCAGAGTCAGTGATTCGTGATGCGGACATGGCACAAGAGATGACCAACTTCACACGCAATCAGATCATGGTTGATTCATCAACAGC
>WTIF01000048.1 GCA_011522845.1 Deltaproteobacteria bacterium | reverse complement strand
CTCCTTGTGGGATTCAGGGCTTTTTTGTTTCCTGTTGCCAAAAATCATGGAGTCTCAAACCCCTCGTCCATTCACAAATCACTATCGACCAATCAAAATCTGAAAACCCTCGCCCAACTGGGAGAGGGGGGACCACGTCAGTGGTGGGTGAGGGCTTGTTTTGAACTGAAAAAGCGAGAAAATTTTTGAGTTTGGCGTAGCCACTCATCCGGCCATTCAGCCACTTTCCCCCTGAAGGAGAAAAAACCAATTCAGCTTGTTCTGAAAAACTTTCACACCTTGAAGATCAGTCTTGGTTGATCGCAAAGCCAGTTGAATGGGCGAAGCGTTTCAAGACATCTTGGGAATTAGGAATTCTCGGTGGAGATTGGCTTTTTGGGTCGGTAGTTGATGAGGACAATTCCAGCGGAGATCAGCACCAAGGCACCAAGAATGGTGAAACTGATCGCTTCATCAAGGATGAGCCAGCTGAAAATCACACCGAAGGCAGGGGTCAGAAAGCCAAAGGAGGCCATGTCTGAGGCAGGGTAAATGGTGAGCACCCAGAACCAAACCAGAAAACCACCAGCGACGACGATGACAACCTGGAAGCCGAGCATAAAGACGTGCATGGTTTGCAGATCGCGGATCCAGTCTCCGAAGAGCAGAGAAAAAGGCAGCAAAACAATCGTGGAAACTGCCAGATTGTAAAGAAGCTGCATTTCGATGCTTGCTTCTTTGAGTTTGCTCACCCGGACCGAAAGCCCGATTCCCGCCCAACACATGGAGCCAAGAATGCTCATCAGGTCCCCAATCCAAGTCCCAGACTCCCCGTCCAAGCCCCGATCTGAAAAAGCCCAAACCAGGCCCACCATGGAAATGATCAGTCCCAGAATTTTCTGAGCATTGAGGCGTTCCCCTACAATCAGGAAATGCGCTCCGATTGCCATCCAGACGGGCATTGAGTACCAAAAGATCGAATTGCGGGCGACGGTCGTCATGTCCAAGGCCAGGAAGAGAAAAATGAACTCAATCGAGAACAAGCAGCCCGTCAACACTCCTGCCTTGAAGGTCCCATCGGTGACACTGATCCGCTTCCCCCGCCATAAGGCCCAACCCCAAACAACAAAAAAGGCAAACAGCGAGCGCAATCCTGCTTGAAAGACAGGCTGCATCCCATCGTTGACGACCTTGATCACCACCTGGTTCAAGCCCATCACCATCGCGAAGATCACGAGGACACTGCCGCCAAATAAATCGATATGGTCTTTTCGTTCCATGAATCACCGGATATTCACAGCAAGTTGAAATTTTTCTGGATGCTTCCAGAATTTGCTCAGTCTATGAGGAGAGTATGTTGGAAGAGCTGGAGCAGGCTGATATTTGTGGAAGGCAAGGAATGGTTCAGGCAGCAAAATGCAGAATTTCCACCTCGTTGTCACTTTTGACTAATTCTTCGGCCTGATTGAAGATGCGACTGGCTGTGACATCATCTACGTAAGCTTCTCCACAGTTCTGGCAAACTTGAGCAGGAACATTCTTAACGACCACCGCGACGCGATCTCGGCTGATTGTGAAGAGCGTTTCACCATTCTGTGTTTCACCATTTCGACACAAGACACATTTCATGAATTCCTTCTTTTGGTTCGAAAGTTTGTCATCCAAATGGATTTCTCAGGGCGGTAAGCTGTGATGATTATAAACTCATTCTCATTTTCTGCAGCAACCACATGAATTGGCTGGCCAGCAAGAAAGTGTAAATACAATTTACATGGATAGGGCTGCTCTGCTGGATACTGGGCAATGCTCTCCCCATGGATGATAGCTTGCTTGACTTCCTCGATGGTGAAGCCTCGCTCAAACATCCTCTGCAAGGCGTGAGTTGTAAAGCGATATCTTTTTTCTGCATCCAAACTTGGCACCAAGTTATTTTGTCAGGGCATGTAAGTTTTCAACGATGTTACCTTCGCTGAAACTAGAATTTTTGTCTAGGTAATCAATTTAATCATCTCAGGTTTCCTTATGGCTAATTATCAAGTAACTCCTTTGGTTCAGGGACTGCCCGCAACCGTCCCGTTTGTTGGGCCAGAAACGCAGGAGCGTCTTCGGGGTAGTGCCTTCCGCGCTCGAGTTGGGGCAAATGAAAATGTCTTTGGTCCTTCACCAAGAGTGATTGAGATCATGCAAAGCAGAGCAAAGGAAGCCTGGATGTATGGGGATCCAGAGTTTCACGAATTACGAATAGCGTTAGCTGAACAACTGGAGGTGGCTCCTGAGAATGTAATGGTTGGAGAAGGCATTGACGGATTGCTCGGATACATCGTGCGGATGTTTGTCGAACGAGGAGATGCCGTGGTGACCTCGGCTGGAGCGTACCCAACCTTCAATTATCATGTTCAAGGCTTTGGAGGAGATTTACATTTCGTGCCCTACCACAAAGACCATGAGGATGGGGAGGCTTTGCTTTCAGCCGCGAAGAAACATCAGGCAAAACTCATCTACTTTGCCAATCCGGACAACCCGATGGGTAGTTGGTGGGATGCGGGTTATGTTGAGTCGATGATCAAATCTGTGCCGGAGGGATCTCTGCTGATTCTAGATGAAGCCTATGGAGAGTTCGCCCCTGCAGGCACTCTCCCACCGTTTGACATGGACAACTGCCGAGTGATTCGACTGAGAACCTTTTCGAAAGCCTACGGTTTGGCCGGAATGCGAGTGGGCTACGCCATCGGCAATCAGGAATTGATCGCAGAGTTCAACAAGGTCAGGAACCATTTTGGTTTGAGTCGTCTCTCTCAGATTGCTGCGCTTGCGGCTGTGCAAGATCAAGCACATCTGAATCAGGTTCAGCAACTAGTCCAGGGATCTTTACAACGCATCCAGCAAATTGCTGTGGACAATCAACTGAAACCATTGCCGACTGCAGCTAATTTTTTGACAATTGATTGTGGTCGAGATGGAGATTACGCGATTGCGGTGATGAAAGGCTTGATTGAGCGTGGGGTGTTTGTGCGTATGCCTGGAGTGTCACCTTTGAACCGATGCATTCGGATTACAGCAGGCTTGCCAGGGGAGTTAGATTTCCTCGAAGAAACCCTTCCCGAGGTTTTGAAATCCATCTGACTTCAAACTGAACTGTTAAGATCCAGATTCACTGTGCTTCTTCATGTGTTATCAAAAGACCTAAGCTTTCAAGCCGCATTTGGTCATGTTTTGGTTGCCAATCTGTTACATATAAGCTGTAATCCATCAATTTTTTTTTGACCAGATCTACTACCTCCAAGCTGAACAATAGATGAGCCCCCCCTCCCAAACTAAGACTTCTCAAAAAGACCCACGCCGATGGCTACTAGCCGCAGTGATTGCGCTGGGTATCCTCTTATTCTTTATCTTCGACCTGCAGCGATTTTTGACGCTTGAATATCTTCAGGCTTCGCGTGAGAGCTTTGCAGCGACCTACGCAAAGTCACCGCTTACCGTTTCATTGATTTACTTTCTGATTTATGTCGCGTCAACTGCGCTATCTGTTCCTGGGGCCGTTGTTTTGACGCTAGCAGGGGGAGCCTTATTTGGCCTGGGATGGGGTCTGGTATTGGTTTCCTTTGCCAGCAGCTTGGGAGCAACCTTAGCGATGATGGCCAGTCGGTTTGTGTTGCGTGATGCCGTGCAAAACCGCTTTGGTTCACAACTTCAACGTATCAATGAAGGTGTTGAAAAGCAGGGGGCCTTCTACTTATTCACCCTACGGCTGGTGCCGGTGGTACCGTTTTTTGTGATCAACCTTGGGATGGGACTGACTCCGATTGGTGTGTGGACTTTCTACTGGGTGAGCCAGGTGGGCATGTTCGCAGGAACAATCGTTTATGTGAATGCTGGCACTCAACTCGCTCAACTGGAGAGCCTCTCCGGGATTGCTTCGCCAGGATTGCTGATTTCTTTTGCTCTGCTTGGAATCTTTCCATGGTTGGCGCGTTCCTTCGTGACCCAAATCGAACAACGAAAACTACTTGCCAAGTGGTCCAAGCCCAAGCAATTTGACCGAAACCTGATCGTGATTGGAGCTGGTGCGGCTGGCTTGGTGTCTGCCTATATTGCAGCAGCAACAAAAGCGAAGGTGACGCTGGTGGAAGCACACAAGATGGGCGGTGACTGCCTGAACTATGGTTGTGTGCCTTCGAAGGCCTTGATTCGTAGCGCCAAGTTGCTGCATCAGATGCGCAATGCTTCCAATTATGGGTTACAGGATAGTAATCCTTCGTTTTCCTTTGACAAGGTGATGAGGCGTGTACATCAAGTCATTGCGGAGATTGAGCCTCATGATTCTGTGGAGCGCTACACTTCCCTGGGAGTAGAGGTCATTCAGGGTTATGCCAAGATCATAGATCCCTGGACGGTTGAAATCCAAAAACCCGATGGCTCTTCACAGCGCTTGAGCAGTACGGCAATCATCATTGCGGCTGGAGCGGCACCTTTTGTTCCACCGTTGCCCGGCCTGGAAGAAGTGGGCTACCTGACTTCAGACACCCTCTGGGAAAAACTGCAGGGAAGAGAAGCGGCGCCTCAACGCCTGGTAGTCCTTGGGGGCGGACCCATCGGGACAGAGTTGACCCAAGCTTTTGCCCGATTGGGTTCCACAGTGACCCAGATTGAGATGGCTCCGAGAATCATGCTCCGAGAAGATCCAGAGGTTTCTGAGATGGTTCAAAAATCATTAGAGCGGGACGGAGTGACGGTTCTAACAAACCACAAAGCCATGGGTTGTGGATTGACGAACGGTGAGAAGTGGATTGAAGTGGAAGAATCTGGAGAAGCCAAACGAATTGGCTTTGATGAGCTGATCGTTGCCGTGGGGCGTGCACCTCGCCTGAAAGGGTTCGGTTTGGAAGAACTAGGTATCCCAGTGGGTCGGGTGGTTCAAACCAACGAGTACTTGGAAACAATTTATCCTCACATTCTAGCCGCCGGTGACGTGGCGGGACCGTACCAATTTACACACACCGCGGGGCATCAGGCTTGGTATGCTGCGGTCAATGCGCTGTTTGGGAAGTTCAAGAAATTCAAAGTGGATTATCGGGTGATTCCTTGGGCAACATTCTGTGATCCAGAAGTAGCTCGAGTGGGGCTCAATGAACTGGAAGCCCAAGAGAAGGGGATTGCTTATGAAGTCACCCACTATGGCATTGATGATCTGGATCGAGCAATTGCCGATGGCTCTGCCAAGGGAATGGTCAAAGTGCTAACGGTTCCTGGTAAGGACAAGATCCTCGGAGTTACCCTGGTGGGGGAGCATGCGGGAGATCTGATCAGTGAGTTTGTAATGGCAATGAAGCATGGATTGGGCTTGAACAAAATTCTTGGAACCATCCACATCTACCCCACCTTGGCAGAAGCCAACAAGTATGCAGCCGGTGAGTGGCGTCGAGCTCACGTTAGCCCAAAGCTGTTATCGTTTGTCGAGCGCTTTCATGACTGGAGGCGCGGATGATTGATGCGGCTCTTCAGCCACTACAGCAACGGTTTCTTCAATCACCTGCAAAAATTCTAGCAAATTGGGGAGTGAAGGCTGACCAGATCACACTGGTTGGCTTCGTGGTAGGAGTCATGGCCGTGCCCGCCCTCGCTTTTGAAGCCTATTTTTTGGCACTACTTCTTTTATTGATCAATCGTTTTGCCGATGGGCTGGACGGGGCAGTGGCTCGTCAAACAAACCCCACGGACCGAGGAGCTTTTCTGGATATCAGCTGCGATTTTCTTTTTTATGCCCTGTTCCCCTTGGGGTTTGCGTTCGCTGATCCTGTCAATACCCTGCCAGCTGCGGTGTTGATCACCTCTTTCGTGGGCACGGGCTCCTCTTTCCTAGCCTATGCAATCATCGCTGGGAAGCGTGGTGAAACTACAACATCCTTTCCTCAAAAAGGCTTCTATTATCTTGGTGGGTTGACCGAGGGATTTGAAACGATCGTACTTTTCATTTTCATGTGCCTCCTCCCTGATCACTTTCCTGAATTTGCTTACCTTTTTGCTGCTGCCTGTTGCATAACAACCCTCTCTCGTTGGTATCAGGGTTGGAGATTGTTCTTGTGAGACTGAGTGATCTCAACCTTGTCTTCACCCGGTAATAAAACTCTAAGCATCCCTTTCTTTCCTTCTGGATTGACAGAAATCATCAAAAATTTTTAAAGGAAAAAATTTACGTTCGTCAATTTTCAGCTTGCTGAACAATCTGCCTTGGGTTAGAGGATGCCCCTTCAGATGAATTGATCTTCAGAACCATTAGGTTGACTGAGGTTCATTGATTTGAATTGGTCACGGCTGCTTTGTATTGGCATCTAAAACTTAGGAATACAGATCTATTTGAAAAAAATTCTTTTTTCGCTTTTTCCTAGCCAAAGCTGTAGCCACTATTTTCCAACTTGGTGATTGTCATGAAGCCAAGTTCGATTCAAACAACTTGATATATTAGTT
>WTIF01000071.1 GCA_011522845.1 Deltaproteobacteria bacterium | reverse complement strand
AGAAATCCACCCACTCCTCAAACTGCTCTAGGTCTTCATAAGAGCAGGAGCCGGGTCCTTCCTCCTCGGACAGATAACGAAAGACCACCATCGGTCCCCAGCACTCACGTCCCTGTAGATGCCAGCGTGTTTGACGCTCCTGCCACTCTCCCTCGCCGTCCACATAGCCCAGAAACGGCTCGTTCAGTTCAATCAGATCCGTTGCGTCACAGCGGAGCAGATCGCACAACGTATCCAAGTCCAGATCTAGGTCCACCAGTTCGACTAGGTGTTCGTCAGGATCAATGTAGATCCACCAGCCCTGATACTCAGAGCGTGCATCGTCGGGGTCCATCCGTATTCCAGCTAGGAAGAGACAAAGGGGTTACGTTGATTTTCAGCCAACGGTTTGGGAATCACAGCCAAGGTGCTATTGCCACTGTCATTCTTGCGCACCTGAATCTGTGTCGTCAAGCGCTCCTTGAGGGCTTCCACGTGAGAGATGATCCCAATCGTCTTGCCTCCAGCCTGCAGTGTCTCCAGCGCAGCCAACGCCGTGTCAAGGGTGTCGGCATCCAGCGTACCGAAACCTTCATCAATGAACAGAGAATCAATTGGGTGGTTACGGCGTGCCAGGTCAGACAAGCCCAGCGCCAGCGCCAGACTGACCAGAAAGGTCTCTCCACCGGAAAGGCTCTCCAGTGAGCGCACGGCATCTGCCTGATAGCGATCCACAATGTCCATCTCGACACAGGCTCCTTGGCGCTTCTGCAGCTGATAACGATCTGAGAGTTTCTGCAGGTGTCGGTTCGCCAGATTGACCAAATGCGCTAACGTCAGGCTCTGGGCAAACCGAGAAAACTTGGTTCCATCTGCTGAGCCAATCAGTTCAGACAGGGACGCCCAGCGGCGGTGTTCCTGCTGCTGTTTCTCGATTTGATCCGTAAGCGTTCGCTGGTTTTGACGCAGTTCTGCGTCTTTTTCCAGTTGAACCTGCACTCCTCCCAGCTGCTGGGACAACTCATCCTGCTGCTGGCGCAGTTGTTCTAGCTGTGCCTGGAGTTCTTCCTCGGTCTGTGTTGTACGTGCTTCCTGTTCCAAAGCGGCACGGCGCATCTGCTCATTGCCCAAGTCATGACGGCTGATCGACAGGCGCTGGTTCAACTGTTGGTCTTGCTGATTCAATTCTTCTGCTTCGATAGAGTCGAGGCATCCCATCTCAGCTTCTGCAATCGAAGCATATCCCAAAGCCTGCAGCGCAAAGAGTAGCTCTTCCTGGTTCTGCGTGTGCTCCTGCTGTCCACGAGCGTACTCTTCCTCCATCCACTGCAAACGTTGCTGCTCCTGCTGGAGTGACTGACTTTTCTCTTCAAAACTTCGGCGGCTTGCTGCCTGTTTTTCCTGACAGGCCTGAAGCTGAGAAAGCTGCTCCTGTTCCAAAGCTTTGGGGTCTGGATGCTCCAAAATCTTGAGCCGCTGCTGTTGGAGCAGTTGGAGCTTCGTCAATTCCTGCTGCTGCTCTTCCGCTAAGCTTTGTTGCTGTTGCTCCTGCTGGCCCAGTGTTGCTTGGTCCCTCTCCAATCGTTGCCGGCGCTGCATCAGTTCCGGACCTTCCCGATCTTCAGCCTGTTGCTGTTTTTGGAAGGCTTGCCACTTCTCCTGTAGGGTAGCCAGCAAAGATTCTGGCTCGAGTGCTTCCTCTGCTGGGCCAACGGCTTGTGCTTGTTCCTGCCAGGACTCTTGCAATTGAAGCACAAGCTGTTGCTCTTCTTTTGCCTGTTTTTCCAAGTCTTCTTGTTGCCGTTGATGAAGCTTCTGGCGCTCATTCAGCCCGGCTTGTCTCTCCTTCAATTCAGCGCGTTTATTCTGCAGGACGATTTGCTCTTCCTGAAGCTGACGCCGCATTCCATCTAACTTTTCAACAGCGCTTAGTTTCTGCTCCATTGCCTGGAATTGCTCTTGCCACGACAGATGAAGCATTTGAATCCCTACCAGGTCTGTCAGCAGCTTGACACTCTCTGCAGGAATTTGTGAATTCACATCATCAAACGCTGACTGAATCTTTTGTGTTTCCTGCTGAAGTTGTCCGGATCTTTCGTGAGTAATTTCTGAGCGGGCCTTGAGTTGGGTCTGCTCTCGCTGAAGGTTTGTCAACTCTTGCTCAATTTCTTTGCAGCGCTGCTTCAGGTGCTCCACCAACTCCGCTTCTTGTTCCACAGAAGGGACCTCGTTCGAAATCACAAAGGGATGCTCCGTGGAACCACAGAGCGGACATGGCTGATTTGGCTGTAGTTGCGTACGAGCCGCTTCGTAATCCCGAATCAGTCGGCCCTGCTCCAACAGACGCTGTTTATCGTGCAAGCGTTCCTGGGTTTGTTGCCGTAGGTGCTCTTGATGAAGGTGCTGTTCTTCTAACTGCCCCAGTTTCAGCTGAAGCTCCTGCTCCTGTTGCTCATACTTGGAACGCTCCAACTGAACATCCTGGAAGCGTTGGCTCAGTTCCGTCAGTTTCTCTCCCAACCGGAGAAGGCGTTGTGCGTCCCGTTGCGTTGCTTGCCAATCACCAAGAGGACGACCTTCCAAGAGCGTCTCTTCTTGCTCTCGGAGTGCCTGGGCGCGTTGTTCTAACGGCAGGGCTTCTTCGGCAAGATCATTTTCCAGCTGCTGAAGCTCTGAGGACTGCTTGAGGTCTTCGGCTTGTTGTTTCTCCCATCGATCAAGAGCAGCCTGACTTTGTTGCCATTGCTGCTGTTTTTGTTGCCATTGCTGCCAAATACTGCGTAACTCTGGGAGTGCTAGTTCCAACTGCTGGCAGTCGTCATGCTCCTCTAGCCATTGCTGGCGTTGCTGTTGACGTAGCGCAGCCTGCTGAACCCAGGCATCTTCTTGGAGGAGTTGCTGACGTTGTTGATGGATCGTTTGTTCAAGGCGGGTTTGTTCCTGTTGACGAGACTCCCAACGTACCTGATGGGTTTGGATCTGTGCATCAACTTCCAAGGCCAAGCGGATGGGTTCAATTAGCTGTTGGTATTGCTTTTCCTGATCCTGCAAACGTTCCTGATCCTGTTGTGCAGACACCTCCAATTGCTGCACTTCCTTCTGTTTGATGCCCAGCTCCTCCCGCATGCGCTGCTGGTTGAATTGTTGCTGCTCCAACTGCTTTGCCTGCTTTTGCTGGGATTGCCACTGAGGCTGGAAAGGCTGAAGTTGATGATGCCTTTGCAAGCGTTGCTGCTGTGGGGCAAAGGCTGCAAGAGCCTGCTGAGCAGCCGCAATTTCCTGTTCCAGTCGAGAACAAGTCGCTCGGCTCTCTCGTAACTGACGCAACCACCCAAGCTCACCTTGCAGTCGTTGTTCTGTGGCCTGCAGTTTCGGACGCTGTTGCATGTACTCATCAAGACGCTGTCGCAGGGTGCGCAATGCTTCTTCTTCCAGCAGGGGAAGCGTTCCCAGTTGCTGCTGGAGTTTTTCCAGCGCTTCTCGAGATTCCCGGCTACAGCTAAAGGCTAGCTCGCTCAGCTCAGAGTAAACATGCAGACCCGTCAATTCTTCCAGCAGCTCTCCCCGTTCCTTTTCCTTGGCTCGCAAGAACGCGGCAAAGTCTCCTTGTGGCAAAATGACAGAGCGGAGAAAACGCTCCATGTTCAATCCTGTGAGTTTCTCGACTTCCTTGGGAACATCACTGGAGCGCAGGTCCAGGGTTTGGTTGGTGTCCAGATTCTGGAGTTCATGACGCGCCGGCTGAACTCTTCCTGTTGCTTGACCACGGGCTCGACGCAGGTTCCAACGTGCTCGGAAGCAACCCTGCTGAACGGCAAAATCCAGCTCTATCAGAGTCTCCGCAGTATGCCGTGTCATCAACTCCGTCGGTGTGTTGTGTCCATAACGGGGAACGCGGCCATAGAGCGCAACAATCATCGCATCCAGCAGACTGCTCTTGCCTCCACCCGTTGGACCCGTGATCGCAAACAAACCCGCTTCATAAAGTGGAAATTGATCGAATTGAATCGTCCACTGGTTGCGCAAGGCGTGCACATTCTGAAGGTGCAGGCGCAGAATTCTCATTGGTTCTTTGCCTCCTCATGGCGCTCCAACAGCTCTCCAAAAGTGCTGAGCTGACGCTGGGTTTCGTCCTCTGCCAGCTCATGAGACAAGCACAACTCTTGAAAGACTTCTCTGGGCTGCAGGTCTTCCAGATTCTGGACAGGCGCTTGTTCCTCCAGTCCACTTGCCTGGCGTGTGTACTCCGTGCGCACCTGGAGCAGATGGAGTCGAGGCTTGGCTTCGGCGATCTCCTGTAATTTGCGATCAACCTCCGGCTCAGGGGCCTCCAGCTGGACCCGGGCTTCCACCCAGTCTTCAAATTCACCTGCTGGCTCCTCCAGCGCCTGGAGCTTTTCACAGACTTCTTCCACCGTTCCCTGCAAACGCAACAGTCGACGTGGAATTGGCAAAGGTAGCTCACGAACCTGCTGCAGCGTTCCTTTTTCCACTTCCAGTAGCAGAACTGACTTGGAATCCTGACGCTCGCTGAAGCTCAGTGGTAACGGAGATCCGGAATAACGAACATGATTCATTCCTGCCACTCGCTGAGGTCGATGCAAATGCCCCAGCGCGAGGTAGTCAAAGAAGTCTGGAAAGTCTGCCACAGGAAAGCGATCCTGTAGGCCGATGTGAATCTCCTTTTCCGAATCGCTAGACTGACCATTGGCCACGAACAGATGCCCTGTTGCGCAGACAAATTGACCACGTTGCTTCCAGGGAGCAGCCAATTGCGCTAGTTTTTGGTAGTGTGTAGCGATACCTTCTCGCAGACGTTGCTGGCGTGCTTCATAGCTCTCTCCGGGTAGAATGTTGCGCAAATCAGCATCACGCAGGAAGGGAACCGCACAAACCAGGGCTTCTTCTCCATCCGCCCCCTGAATTGGGATCAATTGCTCTGCAGGGTCAGCTGGAAGCCCACCAACGACATGGACCTGTAGGACTTCCAGCAAGCGCTGTGGTGCCTGGAGGGTCAGCACAGAGTCGTGATTTCCTCCGACTAGAATCGCCTGTCGGCAGTTGGTTTCTTCGTGAAGTCGGCGCAGGAAGTTGAAGTATTGGCGCAGTGCCTGGTTTGGCGGGTTGGCTGTATCGAAAATATCGCCAGCGTGGAGCAGACAATCGACTTGCTGCTCTCGAATCAGTTGCAGCAGATGCTCGAGGAAGAAATCATGCTCGGCAAAGCGCTCCAGGTTGCAGAGCTTTTGACCAAGGTGCCAATCCGAGGTGTGGAGAATACGCATGAGAGACTGTCACCTGAACAAGGTCCAACCGCTGAATCACAAGATGTAGCAACAAAGGTCAGGAACTAGGTTCTTACGGGACCTGCGAACAATCAAGTAGCCTCAGGAGGATTTTGCAAGATTCCAGAACACAGGTGGAGATTTACACGGACGGAGCCTGCTCTCCCAATCCAGGAAATGGGGGCTGGGGAGCCATTCTGATCATGGGCGAGCACCGACGGGAATTATCCGGAGCGGAAACGGAAACCACCAACAACCGGATGGAACTGCTGGCTGCGATTCGGGCCCTGCAAGCCCTGAAACGCCCCTGCTCCGTTGAGCTGCACACCGATTCCAGTTATCTGCGAAACGCCTTCGCGCAGGGATGGCTAGAGAATTGGCAACGCAACGGCTGGCGCACCAAAGGCGGGAAGGGGAAGGTACTGAATCAGGATCTCTGGCAGGAACTCATTCACCTGACAACAACCCATCAGGTCCAGTGGCACTGGGTCAAGGCCCACGCTGGGCATCCTGAAAATGAACGGGCTGATGAGCTCGCTGTTGAGGCACGAAAAGGACTCGTTGGGAAAGAAGACTGAGGGAGTCTGGTACTCGCACAACGCCGCATCTTCAGAAGTTTTCCCCAATCACTAGCTTCACAACTGCTTCAATATCCAGAGTTTTGGCTGTTGCTTGCGGATCGTCCTCCGGTGCAATTCTATGCCGCGAAGTTTGCCACTATGCTGCTTTCTAGCAGCGCAGTGGCACTGCATTCACACCTGAGCACAACCAACTCAGCAGGCCTACCCTCACAGACATCCTACGATGATCTATGTCGACTCATGCTTCGTGGTTACTCACAACTGTCCAAAGAGAGCAAAGAACAGGAACATGGCCATCGCGGTACCAACAGCCACCAGAACCAAGACCGGTGGTAGCTCTGCATGAAGTGTATCTGTTTTCTTTGCAGGAATATGCTTACTCATCATAACCTATGGATTAGTTAGTGGGTTGCGTAAATCACCAACCAGATGGGCCAATTGGTAAGATTGCCCAGCGGTCGCATTCTTGTAAGTTTTTTGTGATAGCTGCAGCCGCGTTGTTTTGCCAAGCACAAATTGTAGATGACATTCTGTTGGTTGGCACCAGTTGGTACAAATCATTTGCACCGACACCAACCACGCTTCCGTTATCAAGAATACCCAAGATGGTAC
>WTIF01000416.1 GCA_011522845.1 Deltaproteobacteria bacterium | reverse complement strand
TAACAGACTATTTTCTTTCATTCTAAAATCTTATTGAGTTTATATTACTATGACCGATATCAAGAAAATTGGCATTATTGGCGGTTCAGGTGCACTTGGATCAGCGTTAGCTCATAGATTCATTAAAGAAAGTTTTGAAGTGACAATTGGATCCAGATCTCCAGAAAAAATGATCTTAAAAATTAGTGAATCAGACAAAGATTTGGGTCTTCAAAACCTAAAGATTCAAGAAATTTCTCAAACTGCCAGTGAAAGTGAATTGATTTTTCTTACGGTACCTTTTGCGGCTCATCAAAAAACTGTTCAAGTAATCCAGCCTTATGTTCAAGGGAAAATTGTCGTTGACACTACGGTTCCACTTGTCCCCCCCAAGGTTGCTAGGGTGCAGTTACCTGAAACAGGATGTGTTGCTCGGATGACCCAAGAGATTTTGGGGAATGATGTTCATGTCGTATCTGCTTTACACAACGTTGCAGCAACAGCACTTGCCAAATCTGAAACACCCGATGGTGAGGTAATGGTCTTCGGTAACAATAAAGAAGCCAGAGAAACTGTAATTCAATTGATTTCGAAAATTTCTTTAAAAGGATGGCATTGTGGATCTATCGACAATGCAGTTGTTGCAGAAAGTTTAACTCCTGTTCTGATTTTTATGAATAAATTTTACAACTTCAAGGGTTCTGGAATTAAAATTGTTGATGAAAGTATGATTCAATAATACTTATTTTTTTTAATTTTTTATCTGTTTGATTATGAACACATTTAATGCCCATCTTGGTATCAGAAAAGAGATTCGGGAATTAACCTTTTCACCAATCCGTGAAATTGTACGATTTGCTGAAAATCAAGATGAGGTAGTTCCATTTTGGTTTGGTGAACCTGACGTCAGCACTCCAGATTTCATTTCTAGAGCAGGCAAAGAAGCACTCGATAACGGAGATACGTTCTATGCACCTAATGCAGGGATTCCAAAGTTAAGGAAGGCCATTGCTGATTACATGAACGATCTCTATCAAACCGAGATCACATTTGAGCAAATCACCGTCTCTGTTTCTGCAATGAACGCAATCATGATTGCAGCTCAAGCTTTGGTGCAACAAGATTCTAAGATTGTTGTCTTATTGCCAAGTTGGCCAAACATTCCAGCTGTACAAAAAATTATGGGGGCAAGGGTAGAGGGTGTGCCAATACAAATGAAAGATGGGAAATGGAAACTCGATCTGGACCAACTCTTCGATGCCTGTGGATCTGATACATCAGTAATTGTTATCAATTCCCCCAACAATCCCTCCGGTTGGACCATGAGTACCGAGGAGCAGAGGGAAGTGTTAGATTTTGCTCGGAAGAAAGGGGTCTGGATCGTTAGTGATGAGGTTTACGCACGTCTAAGCTTCAAGCATAACCATGCGCCATCCTTCTGCGAAATCATCGATTCGGATGACAGGGTTGTAGTAGTAAACAGCTTTTCCAAATCATGGGCCATGACTGGCTGGCGCCTAGGATGGCTGACTGCTCCGGTTGAAGTTAGTAAGGAATTCGAAAAACTCACAGAATACAATGTTGCAGGCCCACCACCTTTCATCCAGCAAGCTGGAGTTGTTGCTTTGAGAGACGGAGAAGCCTTCATTCAGGAAAGCAATGAGAGGTATTTGAAAGCTCTATCAGTGTTTTCAGATTGGGCCAGCTCAGAAGATCGGATTGAATTTGACAGACCGGAAGCTACCTTTTATGCATTCTTTAGTGTTAATGATGGTACTGACAGCATGAGCATGGCCAAAGATTTACTGATCAAACATAACGTCGGGCTCGCTCCTGGTTGTGCTTTTGGACAACAATATGATTCTTACCTTCGACTCTGTTTTGCGGCTTCATTACCGAAACTGGAGAGAGGATTAGAGGGTATTTCTTCTTGGCTTCAGGGTCCAATTGGCAAAAAGTGATCCCGCAACGATTCAAATACATTCCTTACCTGGCATTCCTTTAATTGAGAAAGGAGATAATCTTTGCCAACTAATTTTGGATGCAATTGAAGCGAATAAACTCATCCTGAAGGATGGCAGCATCTTGGTGCTTGCTCAGAAAATAGTCTCAAAAGCTGAAGACCGACTTGTCAATTTGAAGACAATCAAACCAACAGCCCGTGCAATCGAGTATTCTGTTAAAACGGATAAAGATCCCAGATTAGTAGAGTTGATTCTTCAGGAGTCAAAAAACGTCATTCGCTACCGCCAAGGAGTCCTTGTTGTCGAAAATCACCAAGGACTGATTATGGCCAACGCTGGTATAGACCATTCCAATGTAGAGCAAGACCCGGAAAATGACTGGGTCCTTCTCCTACCAGAAAATCCTGATGAATCAGCTGCTTCATTGCACAATGAGTTGCTTAGAAAAACAGGTTCTAAAATTGGAGTAATCATTAATGACAGCATTGGAAGAGCGTGGCGTAATGGGACGATCGGAACTGCAATTGGGGTGGCAGGTCTCTCCTCAATCGTAGACCTAAGAGGTCGTGCAGACCTCTTTGGAAATCAACTTAGAGTCAGTGAAGAAGCCATTGCTGATGAACTAGCTTCTGCAGCATCACTACTGCAGGGACAAGCAGATGAAGGTTTGCCTGTTGTACTCATCGAAGGATATCCATCAAGTTCTCAGCACATACCAGCTTCAGAACTAATCCGGCCTGAAGAGAAAGATCTGTTTCGATAGTGGAAATCAAAAAGCAAAATAACTCGCCAAAGTTTATCGCAGTTTCAGGAGGTGTAGGCGGAGCCAAGTTGGCGCTAGGCTTAGAAAAAATAATCCAATCTGAAGACCTGATGGTTGTCGGCAATGTTGGAGACGACTTCCGACATTTTGGATTACATATCTCCCCAGATATCGACACCCTGCTTTATACCTTGTCTGGAAAATCAGATGTTGAAAAAGGTTGGGGATTAGCTAATGAAACTTGGCAGTTCATGTCGGCAATGAAGGAACTAGGTGGGGACACATGGTTTCAGCTTGGTGACCGAGATTTAGCTACACACGTGGAACGAACACGGCGTCTTCAGAATGGCGAAAGTCTTTCGGAAATCACTGACTATTTCAGAAGGACTTTTGGCATTGGAGCGACAATTATTCCTGCAACCGATGACCAGTTACGTACAATTGTAGAAACAGATATTGGTGTCTTAAATTTTCAGGAATACTTTGTTCGTGAACGCTGCAATCCACGAATTCATAATCTGCACTTCCAAGGTTCTGAATCTGCTTACCCCCAAAAAGCATTGACCAAAGCGCTTGGGAGTACAGAATTACAGAGCATTATTTTCTGCCCCTCAAATCCATTGCTCAGCATTGATCCGATTCTTTCAATCCAAGGACTTAAAAGAGCATTCGCTGACTCTGGAGCAAAAATAGTAGCTGTCACACCTATTGTTGGTGGAGCCGCGATCAAAGGACCTGCTGCAAAGAATTTGAGCGAGCTTGGCTATCCAGTTTCTGCAACTACCGTTGCCAAGCATTACCAGGGGTTGATTCATGGATTTGTACTAGACAAGAGAGACCACCAAGAGGCTCAACAAATTGAACAACTTGGAATCGCAGTTTTAGTTGCTGACACGATAATGAATGATCTGGAAACAAAGACTCAGCTGGCTGAGAAAACACTTCAGTTTGCCAAATCTATTTGAAACACCCCTCTTAGTTGATTGTTGAGCCAGTGTGGGCAGTTATTCCGTTCAAAAGAATTCAGCATGCAAAACAGCGTCTTGCACCGATTCTTTCACCCGAAGAGCGAAAGCTTCTGTCTTTGAAGATGTTGGAGGATGTTCTCGAAGCTGCGACTGCAAGTGAAATCTTTGACGGAATTTTGGTGGCAACAAACTGTGAGGAAGCGGTCCCAATCATTAGGAGAAAAGGCGTTCTCCATCTTCAGACTTCGGAAGAGTTGGGGCTAAATCATGCCGCGGGTGAGGCCTCAATTTGGTTACTCAACAAGAACATTGATGCTATGTGTCTGTTCCCTGCAGACATCCCGTTGGCAAAAGCGTCAGAGTTTGCGCATCTAGTGAGTTGCCACAGCGATCCAAGAGGGATGACGATTGTTCCATCACATGACAAGGGAGGAACCAACTGCTTAATTCTTTCGCCACCTAATCTTTTGCCATTCTGCTTCGGCGCGGATAGTTACGCAAAGCATCTTCGGCAGGGATTAAATTTAAACCTGCCCTGCCGAACAAAATTCTCAGATGGGATCGGTCTCGATATCGACACGCCCAGTGACCTGAGAGCAATCTCAATGAGACCCTCGCAAACCCTAACTCAAAATTATTTAGAAAAAATCAGAATCCACTCTCGGCTCAATCAACTTTTTTGGTGAGCTTCTTCCCAGCTAGGTCCACCTGTAGAATTAACCCAGTAGCTCTTTGCCCAGCCTACCCCTTGCCAACTTCTTAATTTTGTAGGTCGGAGTCTAAATAGCCACCTGGGTTGGTTCAGTGTAGGCACAAGGTAGGTCGGACCATCCGGTCCCAAGTACCTGACTGCCATCTTCTCTGCAATCCCCACCCATTTGCCTTCCACTACATTCTCTTCGACCAGTTCAGCAACTCCCTCACAAATGATCTTTTCCATGGTCTGATCATCATCTACAACCCAACTACAACGAGGATCGTTCTTCAGATATTCTGCCCATTTCGAACGTGCACGGGGAATAACCCAGAAACATCCATTAATACAATCGCAGGATGATCCATTTTCACAGACTTCCTGACTTTCCCAGTGATGCCAACAGGGAACAGCAAATGGGGACCCATCAGGCTTGAGACAAGCTAAACGCAAGGTATAGCCCTTGGCAAGAAATACATCTATTTCTTCTCGATTCATCTTTCCAACAGGCTTCTGATGTTCGGCGTTTGAATATTTTTCTTCCATTTTGCATCTTGTTTGAAGACTAATTTCACATGAAATTAGTGAATTAGGTCAGATTGTCTGACAAAAAATTATAGTCGCAGCGTTTGCAACTAAAGATAACTTAGATTGACATCGTTAATTCTTGGAGTATAAGTTTTCCCGTTTTCTCATTAGTTTTCAACTCAATCGGAGAGTAAAGTGAAAAAAAGATTCCAATTCATCAATAAAATGGCGACTGGATTAGCAATTCTTCTCGCCGCCACTGCCTTCCAAGTTTCTGCAAATGAGAGTTTCACAGATGCTGAAATTAGTGCCTCGCCTTATTTGCAGAGTGTACTTAAGCGAAAAGGTGAGAATTATGACGCAACTGAATTTCGCAAAGAAGGGCCCTATCGCATAGCTCTGGCTGCCCAAGGAACCAGTAATTCTTGGTCTGCTTTATTTGATGAGCATGCTAACTGGTATGCTGAGCAATTGGGCTCAAGTGTAGTAGGCGAATTGCTGTACGCTGATGCACAAGCTTCTGCAGACAAACAGGTTCCTCAAGTAGAAGACCTGCTCGCTCAAGAACCAGATGCCCTCATTCTCGTACCCATGGGAGCTGCGGCCTTAACAGCCCCGGTGGAACGTGCAATGGCTCAGGGGGTGCCTGTAATTTTGTGTGCCAGTTCAGTTGAGACAGATAATTTTGTGACAGAAGTGGGAACTAATCTTTATGCCAGTGGGGCTGGACTAGCAGAGTACCTAGCCAAACGTTTGAACGGCAAAGGGAAAGTCCTGATGATGACTGGTATTCCTGGCGTCAGCACATCCGATATTATGGAAGCCGGTGGTAAGGCCACTTTCAAAAAATATCCAGGAATCGAACTGGTTGATGTTCAACCTGGCAACTGGTCTACAGCAGAAGCCAAACGAGTGATGGAGACCTGGCTTGTAAAACATGGCAGTGGAGTGGATGGAATTTGGTCCGGAGGCGCCCAAATGTCGCAAGGAATTGTTAGTGCCTATCTAGACAAGGGTATGAAAATTCCTCCAATCGGTGGCGGCGAATTCGCAAACGGATTTTTAAGACAGGCTGTCGAGAACAACCTCGAATATGGAGCTTGGCAGTATCCCAATGCGATGATCGTCCTCTGTATGGACGCAGCGATCAACACACTCCGTGGCAGGCTTGTTCCTAGATTTATTGACTTCGTCGATCATATTCCTGGAACAGGGACCTTCTCAAATGTTGAAGGTAAGGAGTACTTCAATGAGGACTGGAGCGATGATGTGTTTGGGCCTGTTCTTTTCCCAGCAGAAAGATTGTCGAAGCTTGGATACTTGAGGAAATAATTTTTCCTGTGAGTTATCAGGGAGGTAAGTCTTTGACCGAATCCAGCTAAGCCTCCTTTTTCAGTAAAATTTAAGCTGTCGCTCTTTGAAAACTCTCAGTTGGTTTGTATAGAGCGACAGCAGCTACAAAAATTAGCCCTTTGACTAACCCGCTAACAAATTGATTTACTCCAAGCACCACAAGAAGATTATCTGTAAACGTGAGGAGTAGCACACCACCAATCACTCCG